>JAGCRH010000046.1 GCA_017964785.1 Prevotella sp. | reverse complement strand
AGGGTATCCTATGACACACTTTGAAAATCCTCCTAGAGTCTCAGACTTATTCCAAGAATCTTGGAGAATCCTATAAGATTTTGAAGATTTCTCTAACAATTTAGGAGGAACCCTGCAATACGGGGTTTACTGATGGCTTACCCTGCTGTTGAGACAGTATGAAGAAGAGATGCTCGATGCCTTCCTTCAGGATGACGATTATTTCTCAGAACTTCTACACTATTGCAATATCCTATATGAGATGCTTCCCACTATCCTGAGTGCTTCACATTTAAGAGCGAATAAGGATGCCCGAAAACTTGCCGCCATCGCCCTCTTTGCCGCTGGCTATGCCGGTGATATGCCCGAAGAGTTGGCTAATGAACTCTTGGACGATATGGATTACCATTTCAATAAGGTGAAGTGTCGGAAGATCGAAATGATGATGCCACAGTTGATGAAGATGGTGGAGAGTGAGATGGAGGGGATGAGAAGATAACTGGCCCTACGGAAAACCGTAGGGAGCGGTGGCTAAAGAAAAGCGCGATAGAATCGCTGAGCAAGGGACGAAAGGAAAAGACTGAGATGCGTGTAATTTGTATAAGACCACTGAAGAGAGACCTTAACAACACTGGTAAATGGTCGGTATTGAAGGGATTGAGGGAGGATGAGTTCTACTACCTCTACGACGGGTATGACATCAAGGATGACTATATCCAGAAGACGGAGAGGAATGTGCCTGACGACCTCTACAATCCCAGAAGATATGCAGCAGGGAAGACGGAGTCTGGATTCAATGTGGACATCTGTGCCGTCGTGGGCGAGAACGGTGCTGGAAAGAGTACACTGGTGGATATATACATACGCGTAATCAATAACTTGGCGGCCTACATCTTTGGAGAGGAGTTCCTGTTTCCTAAAGCGGAACATCTTCATTTCATACCGGGCGTGTTTGCAGAGGTGTATATCGAGATAGAAGAGACGATATACTGTGTACGCTGCTTTGATTTGGGAATAGAGGTGGTTGAGTACCGTCTGAACAAGAACGAACGGAGGTATGAATGGCAGAGCCCTCACAAGATTGCCGACGTGCTGAAGAAAGGTGAGACGTGCAAACCGCACTCGAAACATATCGAGTTGCTGGCTGGTATGTGCTATAACACCGTTCTGAACTATTCGATGCACAGCTATAATTCGGTAGCATACAGCGATGAGAATACCTGGGCAGCGAAGGAAATTCGCATCAGAAAAACGGGATTCAAAGAAGGACTATATAGGCCACGCTATATGTTTGACAGAACCGGTAAGGTGAGGAAACTGACAAAATCACTGCTTGATAAAAACTTCTCGGAAGGATACTCATGGTTGAGCGGCGTGTTCCACAAAAACGACGGATTCCAAACACCGATAGTAATATCACCAAAGAGAGACTACGGTATGATTGACATCAACAACGAGAACGACCTCTCGGAAGAGCGTTTGCTCTCGCTGTTGTTTGTGGAGGACAAGCGCGAAAACAGAAAGAGCGGGAAACGTTTCCCCTTCAGTGAAATCAACGACAAGTTACGGATCGAAGGATTCACGCTACAGGCAAACTACGACCTGATAGAAAAATACAAGGAAGCGCCAGACAGTCATCCAGATCTGCCAGAGTATAGTACAGAGTTTTATGCAGACGTAAGGGACTTTATCAGAGAAAAGTATGAAAGTGCCTTTCACCTGTCGCAGTTTGAAAGGTTCCACAAAGAGGCGGCCATTAATTATCTGGTGGCAAAGACAATTAAGATATTTATGACCTATCCCCGGTATGAGAAAACGAGAATTTTCCTTGCCAAAAAGAAGGTTAAACTGAGGGAAGAAGACAAAGAAGGATTAACAAAGGATTTGAAGAACTTGTGGCAAGACCACAGCCATATCACCACGAAACTGTGGCGCACCTTGAATTACCTGCGGTACGACCATATTGACAAGCATACCTCGTTCCAGACGTATCAGTTAGCAGACAGGATAAACGAGATTTTCGAGCATATACCTGACGATGTGCCTGATATTATGCTGGACTATCCTCCGAGGAACACGAACGAGATGCTGCCACCCCCGCTGTTCAAGGTGGACTTCCATCTTTACGACATTGACGAAACAAAGAAACGGCATAGAATAAAGTTCAGTACACTGAGTTCGGGCGAGAAGCAGATAACCTATATACTTTGCTCGCTGTTCTACTATATGATATGCCTGGACTCAGCAAGAGATTTCTGGCACACTCCGGATAACGACAGGGAGCAGATAGTGTATAAACACATCAACGTGATATTCGACGAGATTGAGCTGTACTTCCATCCTGAGATGCAGCGAAACTTCATCAGCACACTGCTGCACGGACTGCAACAGTTGCCGTTGGAAGGCATCAGGAGTCTGCACTTTATGATAGTGACGCACTCGCCGTTTGTACTCTCGGACATACCCGCACAGAATATCCTGTTTCTGGAGAAGGGCGGTCACAAGGCAGACAAAAGTGAGGTGGCATCGTTTGGCGCCAATATTCACACGATGCTGGTGAATAGTTTCTTCTTGAAAGGCGGTGCGATGGGGCAGTTTGCCAAAGAGACCATCGTGAGGATGATAGACCAAGTGAATGCCGCATACTTGAGTCGGAAACTTGAGCTTAGCCAAGGCGATGTGAATCGGGTGATAGAAGAGAATTATCAGATATACAGGTCGTTGCCAGAGACGTATCAAGAACAGCTGAAGAAAGTTTTTTTGACAGAGTATATCGACTGGCAGTTTATCAGGAAGATGTCTGACGTAATACAGGAACCCATCATCAGAAGGCGGCTGAAGGAAGTGCTGGAATGGAGGAAAGACTATGTGGATACTGAAAGCTGACGACAAGAAGGCTGAAACCTTCAAACATTTGATATATCAGCATACCGGCTTGGCCTTTGACGAGCGGACGCGGCTGAAGAAGAACGTAAGCAGAACGATGAAGAACAGTGCTGCCCACCAACATTTCACAAAGGAAAAGGTGGAGGAGTATATGACGGCCAGACCAGAGAGACTGTTGGAGCTTCACGAAGAAATGGTACGGACGCTGGGAACTGCTAACGGTGAGTTAAATGATGATATACGTCAGTTCGTAGTACATGTGTTCAACTACGACTACTATATCAAGCAGAATCAGGAGATGAGTTATGCCTTGGCACATCTGATGGACGTGAACACCTGCACCTACTGCAATCGGCAATATACGCTGACGGTGGATGACGTAGATGTGAACGGAACGGTTGTGGAGCATTTGATACGGCCTGAGTTTGACCACTGGCTCTCGCAGATGGACTACCCAGACTTGGCATTATCGTATTACAACCTGATACCAGCGTGCCATACCTGCAACTCGAACCTGAAGAACAGACAGGAGATGGATTTGGAGCATTATGTTCATCCGTATATTGACAGAAGGACGGGTTTTCGATTCTCGTATGTACCAACCTCGGATGGATATGCCGTGGACATAGAGCGGGAGAAGGGGGTGGACGATGCCTATTACAGGAAGGTGGAGAATACGCTGGGACTGTTTAAGCTGCCACAGATATACGGTGCACATTCTGGACTGGAACTAAAAGAACTATTGGATTTGGCTGCGGAGAATCATCCGGATTACATCACAACGCTGGTGAACGACGTGATGGCAAAGCTGGGCGTGAACGAGGCAGATGCCTACAGGATACTGTTTGGTATGGAGGTAGAAGAAGAGAATTACCTGAAGAGGCCGATGTCGAAGTTCAAGAGTGATGTGATGAGGAAGATAAGGGAGGATTATAAATGAGAATTCCATCTGAAGAACTGCAGAAACGGATAATGGATACCATAAGATACCGGTTTTATGATAGACTGGATCTGTATGATGTGTACCGATGGCTCGACAACTTTGATGATGACGAGTTGGAGTTGGCCGTGTCTGTATTCGAACGGTTGGAATACTATAGGGAAGAGGATTTATTAGGGATACTTGCAAGCAAATTGCATGATATTATACAGGATGCTTGGGAAGCGGTAAATAAGGGAGTTAATCTGCACTTTGTGCCGTTAGGCCGTCCAGGGAAGAGCGGATATGTGATACAATATCTTGTTAAGAACTTGTTTAAACAGCCATCGTATCCTCACATAGGGAAGATTGTCTATTACGGGCATCCGAAAGAGGTGAAGGTGGCAGACTTGGGGGTGACGGATGTGCTGATATTTCTGGATGACATCATTGGCTCGGGGGATACATTCATGTCGGCGGTCAGTCCAACTATAACAAAAATTAAGAAGGACGGGGCAAAGGAAGAAAAACCTAACGAATGGACTATAGGTCATATAGTAAAAGATGGGACATCGTATAAAACGGTGTTGCTAAGTTGTTTCTTGATGGACAAGGGGAAAGCAAGGCTGGAAAAGGCTTATCCTTTTATGGCCATTTATGGGGAAGAACGGCATCATGCTTTTGATAAGGGGAAATCACTATTTGGGGGCTACCTTAAGATGAGGCAGGTAAGGGAATTCTGCTATAAGTATGGAGCAAGGATTTGTAAGGGAAGAGAACTTGGATATTCAAACTCGCAAGCTTTGCTGATGTTTGCCCATGCCATTCCGAACAATACACTGCCAATTGTCTGGGTGGATGAGTATGAAGAAGAAGGGGTGACGAAGTACTGGCAGCCGCTGATAGCGAGGAACCAGATGAAGAAGCAGAACATGGCATTCATCAAACGCATGGATAATAACAGGTGGGTGTTCAAACTGTCGCAGTACTTTGGTGTGGATCTTGATGACCCTGACTGGAAAAGCGTAATAGAAGACAAGAATGTGAAACTGACCTACCTGTTGAGATGCCTTGAGAGCCATTTGCCGGAGACGGTCATTGCAAACGACATGGGACTGACTCACGATGATATGTCGGTTCTGTTTGAAGAAGGAGAAAAGTTGGGTTTATGGGATGACAAGCACAAGCCGACTGCCGATGCAAGCAAGGCACTGGAAGAGGCGGTCAAGATATTCAGAATAGAGAATAAAGAAGATCTTGAAGTTAAAGTGGTCGATGACAGAGACTATATGTATATACCAGAGACTTTCAGGGGAATGTCATAGAATTTTAGCTTACAGTGAAGATGAAACACTCTTTGCCGGTATGTCTCGTGGACTATACTGAAATTAAAACACCATTACACTGATGGGTCGAAACAAAACAAGTTTGTTCCGACTCGTCACTAAAGTGACAAGAACGTAAAAGGCTATGACAGAAACCTGGGAGTCTCTTTTCAAAGAACAAGCATTGGAGGAGAAACACTCTGATGAATACATTGTGCAGTGTCTGGAATATGCAGGAAAGCTGCATGAGCGTAATATGCCTGTGATCTTTGACTTCCTACATTTGGCTTCTTACTTGAAATGCCTGGCCAAACAACTCCAGGGCATCGTAGCCAATGTGGAAAGCCATTATCAAGAATACGATATCAAAAAGAAATCGGGTGGGAAAAGAAGGATAGAGGCGCCAGACTATCTGCTGAAGAATGTACAGCGGTGGATATACGTGAATATACTCTGTAGGGATAAGTCACTGCAAAATTGTGTGCATGGCTTTGTACCAGTGCTAACTGAAAACGACAGGGCCCGAGGCATATTGACGAATGCAATGCCTCATTCCGGACACGACTGGATTATCAATTTGGATTTAAAGAACTTCTTTCATGCCGTGACCTTGGATATGGTGAAGGACTATTTTGATTCGTTGGGCTATGAAGAAGAGGTGACAAAAACACTTACTGCATTGTGTACGTTGAAATCGAGACTGCCGCAGGGGGCTCCGACAAGCCCGATGCTGTCGAACCTTATAGCTGCCAAGATGGATAAGGCGATGCTGGAGTACTGCAAGGAGCGCGGGATTACCTACACAAGGTATGCTGATGATTTAACATTCTCGGCTAATCTGGATGTGGAAATGCCGCCGTTGAAGGAATTGTATGCCATTGTATTCAAGCATGGGTTTATTGTCAACCGACAAAAGACCAAAGTTCGTGGCAGGGGTTACAAGAAAGAAGTGACGGGACTGACTGTAACTGATGGTGTGCATGTGCCGAAGAAATACAGGAAAGAAGTGTGGAGGGAACTATACTTTTGTAAGAGGTTTGGTGTTTATGAGCATTATCACAATATGGGAACAGACAAGGGACTGTATAAAGACTGGCTGAGAGGGCGGATTATGTTTATCAGACAGATTGATCCTGCTTGTGGAAACAAGATGCTGGAGCAGTTTAATGAATTAAATTGGTTGGTGTAACAGATTGAAGATATGTATATTTCGAGAATTATCATAGATGGATTTCGGGGATTCAAGCATTCTGAAATAGAATTTCAGGAAGGATTGAATGTCATAATTGGGCATAACAATGGTGGCAAGAGTACAATTATGGATGCTCTTAGGCTGGTATTGGAATATGGCTCGCAGAAAAACCTCAGCGCATGGGACTTTTGCCAGAAGGAAGACCAGCAAGGGCTAAAAGATAATCCTCCTTCTGTGAAGGTGTCTGTGTTTATCAAGGAGCAGAAGGAAGAAGGAATGTCTGATGATGTGGCACTGTTTACTAACTATGCGGTTCAAACATCACCCCTGCTTGAATCTTGCTTGACATACGTGTATGGTTTGCCTCAGACGGAGGTAGATAAATACAAAAAGGACGTAGCGGATGTAACGGACAAATACTCGCTCTTTAAAGTTGTTGAAGACAAGTATATTCGTAAGTACACGCATACAATCTATGGTGGTCCTGTTTCTGCTCAAAACCAGGCACAGGGAGAAGACCTCAAAAAGATAGATTTTGAGTTTGTGAATGCATTGCGCAACGTGGAGGACGAAATATATGGCGGGCGAGCAGCGCTCTTGAAAGATGTCTTACGCTATTTCTTGGACTACGACTTAAATGAGGATAAGGATAGGGAAGATAAAGTCGCAGAAAGGCATCAGACGTTTATGACAGACACACACGATGTTATTGAGAAACTCGTCAAGAGAATCAATGCTGGAAAGGACAACATCGTTGAATATGCCAACAGAACGGGTGCTTTATTCTCGAACAACAAACTCAATCTGGAAGGTGATGTCACGGAAGGAGATTTGCTTGCTGTTCTGGATTTGTTGGTTGGCGACGGTAAAGGTGAAAAATTACCTGTGGCATTGAATGGACTTGGGTATAACAATCTTATCTATATATCCCTATTGCTGGCCAAGATGCAGTCGAACGCCAAGGTTGACTTTATGGGAAGTTCGAATGTAAAAGCATTCTCTGTATTGGCCATAGAAGAGCCGGAGGCGCATTTGCATCCGCAAATGCAGTATCAGTTTTTGGAGTTTCTCAGAAACAACATAGTGGACAAACATGTCAAACAGGTGTTCGTTACTTCACACTCACCCAGTTTGGTTGCAAGTGTGAAACTGGATGAACTATGCTGTCTGCATAGATTGGAGGATGGCGCAGTAAAGGTGTATTCTCCAAAAAAGGTGTTTGCGAAAGATGAACCCGCCAAGAAATTTATCCAACGCTATTTGGATGCTACTCGTGCAGATATGTTGTTTGCGGGTGGAGTCATTTTTGTGGAGGGTATTGCAGAGCAGGTATTGCTACCTGTCTTTGCCAGACTTTTGGGAATGTATGACAAGTGGTTGAAGAAGCATATCGTTGTGATCAACATTGGAGGCCGCTATTTTGATAACTTCCTTAAGATATACGATAGTACCAACCCGGATGCATTGACTTTGAAAGTGGCTTGTATTACTGATAGAGATCCTGTGAGAAAAGAAAAGGGAAAGGCTAACGCACGGTTTGAGTCATGCACGCCAAGTGAATATAATGCTGATACCGCCAAGTATGAGTATAGTAATAATTCGGAGTCGTTGGTTAAGAAGTATGAGGCTCATAAGAATATCCGTTATTTCAGCCAGAACGAGGACGGTTGTACCCTGGAGTATGAGATAGCTTTGAATAATCCCACCAATAAGGTTCTTCGTGTTCCATCATTGAGGAATACGGATGAGTTGAAAAAGATGATGGAAGCTGAAAATGCTGATAAGGTTTCAATTGCAAGTCGCTATCTGGAGTCGGTTTCAAAAGGTGTGAATGCGTTGGAGCTATCGAATGCCATTATGGATTTGCCGGAAGCAGAAAGAGAAAAGTTCAATGTGCCTCCTTACATCAAAAAAGCTATAGAATGGGCGTTAAGTTAGACGGAACCATACATTCCGAGGATGTTCAGCCTTTCGACACTTGTATAAAGGTGTTGGCCGGTCCTGGTGCGGGTAAGACACATTGGCTTATCGGTCAAATAAAGCATATCTTATCGAATGCCAAAGACCTGGGACTCAGTAGAAAGGTGGGATGCATTACATATACCAACAAGGCTACAGAAAATATACTGAGTCATGTGGGTGCAAACAATAACCGGTTGGAGGTTTCTACTATACACGGCTTTCTCTATAAGAACATCATTAAACCTTATTTCCATCTGATTGCAAAGGAAGAGGGGTTTGCCATTGATCTATTGGACGGACACGACGAGACGATAATCTCAAGTTACGGTTTCGTTTCTGATTTGATGAAGGCTAACAGGATGGGGATGCTTTTGAAGTATGCTAATGAATCATATAAGCTGAAACAAACCGTCGAGGACTACAGATGGGTATTGACGAAGAAAGGCATTGAGTTGCAGAAGGCAATCAATTATCCCAGAATAAACGGCATTGGTGAGAAATATGTGCTGGCATACAAGAAAAAGGTGTGGAGCGAGAAAGGGATTATGCATCATGATGACGTGCTGTATTTCACCTATAAACTAATAGAGAAAGAGCCAAGGATTTTAAGGCTCCTTGTATCAAGGTTCCCTTATCTGTTAATAGATGAATATCAGGATTCCTCCTCCATCCAGCACTGGCTGTTTACAAAACTGGCAGAAGCAGGATGTAAGATAACGCTAATAGGCGATAAGGCACAGTCAATATATACCTTTGCTGGGGCAGACATTGCGAATATCGACAATTTCACGGCACCGGGAATCAAGACGTTTACAATTGCTGATAACCACAGAAGCACACAGAACATTATTGACTTCTTGAACATACTGAGAACTGATTTGGAACAAAAGTCTTTGAGGGAAGAGCGGTTTGAGAAGGTTACAATAGTGTGCGGTAATAGTGTAGATGCGTACAAGAAGGCTTTGGACCATTGTGGTGATGAAGAACTTTATGCTCTGACGTGGAAAAATGAGGATGCCAATGTGATGAAGTTGGGGTTAGAGGCAAATGGCAAAAAGGAGGATCTACTTGGTCATCTGTCGGGATTTGACTCTAATTCTGACAGACGAAGAATGGTGGTAAATGTTATTACTGGCATAGAGAATGCCCGCCAGTTGATAATGGACGAGGCTGTCAAATACACTGCCAAAGGTTTTCGTCTGGACACGAAGCACATCAATCAGAAAAAGAAAGCAATCGTTAATATGTATGCCTTGCTGAAGGCATACGATGAATACTGTAATGGGACTTTGCTTGATTTCCTAAACAAACTGAGAGAGATAGATGAAAATATCCCAAAGGTTTCGAGAGGTGGTGTACTGGAAGCATATCAAAAACCATACGCAGATTATGCAAAGAGTGTGAATTACACGGATGACAATACGTACTTTATTACCATTCATAAATCGAAAGGTTTGGGGTTTGATAATGTGCTGTTGGTGTTTCCAGAGAAAGAAGTCGGATTAGGCTTCCTGTTGAATACGGATTTAGCACAGGTTGATGATGACCACAGGCTTTATTATGTGGCCTCTAGTCGTGCAAGGAATAGATTGTTTATCAATATACCAGAACTTGAAGAAAAAGAGAAGGCAATGTTGACGAATAGGTTCGGAGATGTTATAAGCTTTGATTAGAAGTGATAGTATGACGCAGGATGAAAGATGAGAAATGAGATATAATGAAGTGGTAACGTTTATTGAGACCAATAAGCGGAATCCTTCTAAATATGATGCAGAGGAAAGAGGTGCCTATTATACCTGGCTGAAGGCAAACAGAAAGGTAATGAATGCTGGGACGTTGAAACCGGAGAGGGTAGAGAAGTTTAGAAAACTTTTGGAATTGACGGAACAGTATAGGAGGAAGAATCAGTACCAATAGGAGTTTAGAGATGCTTTTTTTAAGGTAAAAACTTGGTAATCTCGATAATTAATCGTATCTTTGCAGCGGAATATGGCTAAGGATATTAGAAAAATTGTACAAGCATTGGTTTATCTGGCTAACTATCAGCCCGATAAGATGTTGGATAACATGAAGGCCTACAAGCTTTTATGGTTGGCAGACCGTTACCATTTGAGGCAGACTGGTAGAACAATAACTGGCGATGCCTATTATGCGATGCCTTTTGGTATCGTTCCATCTGATGCCAAGTGTCTTCTGGAGAATGCCAAAACGAAACTGAAGGAGCCAAAAGGATACAAAAATAAGTATCTGATCTTAGACGATCACCAATATAAAGCTATTGCAGAACCCGATTTAAAGGAATTCTCAGAATCAGATTTAGAAGCATTGGATAAAGTTCTTGCAGTGTATAATCAATATGATGCCATGAAACTCTCCGAAATTTCTCATAAGTTCCCTGAATGGACTTTCTATAAGGAGATGTTGGAAAATAAGGACGCTAAAAACTCCTATAAGATAGACTTTGACCATTTCTTTGAGGATGCTCCTGAGGACGAACGTCGGTTGTTTGATGATAGTCATGAACTTCTGGAGTTAACTCAGGATTTGTATCATCAATATAATCGAGTATAATTGATATGGATATACCCATAGAATTGATGGGGGCAGTTGTCGGAGAAGGAGATAAATATTTCTTTACCGTAGATTGTCCAATCGGTGTCCAAGAGCATATTCATATCTGTATCAAAAGGAAAAACAAAATTCTCCTTTTTTCAACATGTTCTTCACAAACTGATACGGCTTTTCGTCTGGCAAAGTTGAAAGGTCTTGATTTGAATACATTCCCAGTGTTTCCTCGGAACGAGGTCAATAAGTTTACTAAAGAACAGACATATATCAATTGTAACAACGTAATCGAAATCAGCGATTCTGAATTTGGCAAGTTGATTAAGGAGGGTAAAGTACATCGTCTTGAAGGACAGATTGACGAGTTTGGATTACAACTTATTGCCAAAGGTGTGAAGTTGAGTCCTGAGGTACAGGGTAGGATCAAGGATTTATTTGAATAATAAAAATTTGCCCCCACCATCGATTAGTGTTATGGGGAGATCAAGGCGAGCGGCGCCCCTTGTCATTTCGAGCGTAGTCGAGAAATCTCAGAGATCTCTCCATGCGCTGCGCTTAGTCGAGATGACGGGAAGGAGAGGATGCTTAGTCGAGATGACAAAGGGCGTGTGGAATACGATTGAGGCCTTGGAGCCGGAAAGTGTAATCTTTGAGAAAAAACCTATCACTTGGGCCTGGCCCGGTGATAGGTTTTTTAATGTTACTGTTCCAGCACGAGGGGCTGAAGGGAGTGATATTCCGAGCGCGCGTCAAAACATGGGCATCTTTTCTTTACCCATGGGAGGTCGCGGTGACCTAGGATCTGTGCGTCGGGATAATCCACCTTCAGACTGCGGAGCAGAGCCACAAGAGTCCGCTTCTGGGCCGGGGTGCGCGTATCGTCGGTTTCGCCGTTGGCATCAAGGCCGCCCTCGTAGCAGATGCCTATCGAATGGGCATTGTAGCGACGGGCGTGGGCACCTGCCATCTCTTCAGGGCGACAACGGTGTACCTTGCCGTCCTTCGTGATGTAGTAGTGATACCCGATGGTCTTGTAGCCGCGTGCCAGGTGACAGGCTTCCAAGTCTTTGACGGAGAACTCTTGGGTGACTCGCGTCGCAGAGCAGTGAATCACAATCAGATTTATTCGGCGCATGGCGGTCAGAACCAATGTGGGACGCAGGACTGTACGGCCAGCGTACCGGCTACTGTGGTTATCACGGTTGCCAAGAACTTCAGTATCTTGGCGATCTTGGTCCAATTTACTCTAATCATCATGGTTATTGTTTAATGGTTAATTACTGATCGCCGCCACCGGGATTGTCGCCTCCGGTGTTAGAACCGCCGCCGGTGTTGTTTCCGCCTGTGGATGAGCCGGCGTTAGAACCCGAAGAGACGGTGGCTCTCATCGCGTTTTCGTGGGTCTCTTCGAAGACCACGTCCTTCAAGAGGGTGATGGCATTGACGTACTTCCGTTTCACAGAGCCGTCGGACTTCTTCTCCTGACCGACGACCACGCGGGTGGTCTCGGGCTGGAACAGGACGCGACGGGTGGTGATGTTGGCTGCGCCGCAGTCCTCGAGTCTGATGACACCGATCGAGGAGAAGCCCACCTTGAAGATGCCGATGCCGTCGAGGCGGATCTTCTGGCCCAACTCGAAGAAGTGCTTCATGGCACCGCCGAGTTCGTCGAGGACGGCCTTGATGTCGGACTTCTTCACGCTGGCTTGGGTCTGGATGAACTCGGCCAGTTGCTCGGTCTCGATGAAATAGTTGTCATAGACGGCCTTCGTGAAATACTTGCCATGGGCGGGGCTGTGACTGTTCTTGTTTTGTGACTTAATGAACTTTTGACTCATAATTAAAAATTGAAGAATTGAAGTTTTGAAAAATTGAAAAATTGAAGTTTTGGCGGCGCGGTCAGAGGGGGTTCCTTTGGGTCGTTCGGATAGTCTCTTTGAGGTGTCCGGATCATCTCTTTGAGTCGTTCGGACCATTCCTTTACCCCCATAGGGATTATCGGAATGGGTCGTTCGGATTATCTTAATGGGCCTTGGGAAGCATCCCTTTGGTTCGCTGGCCTTAGCGGGTACAAAGGTACAACATCGGGAGAGGGCGTTGGCCCTCTCTGACCGACACCCAAAGAAAATTTGGTAAATTTTCAAGTACGGAGGAAGTTCTGGTAGAGGGGAGAATGGGAGAGGGCTTCTTGGTCCTGGAGTTCGGGAGGAAGGTCGATGCAGTAGTCCTCACAGATGTAGCGGACGGCCTGGGGAGGCAGTTTCTGCGCCTTGGGCGAGATGCCCATGGCATCGAGGATGTGACGACGGGTCGCCAGATAGCGACGGAAGGTACGGGGTGAGACATCGGCCAACTTAGCCAATGTGCTCTTGCTGATGAAACGGTTCTTGTCGTAAAAGTTAACCATAAAACGGGTTTAAAGTGAATCTAGTAGGAATTCGAGAATATCGATGCAGCGCTCTTTCTGAGAGTCGGTGGCATGGTCTTCGAGGGTGGTGTCGACAGTGAGGTCGAGGTCGTACTGACGACGGGTCTGGTCGGCGAGTTCCTCGAAGAAGAGATAGGTTGAGAGGGTTGGGTCAGTACGGGGATAGAGAGTCACCGTACGGCCTTCCAAGGGGGCAAAGAGGGCGGGACTGAGATGAGCGGTCGTGGCGTATGAAAGCCAGATCGACTCGGGGAAGAGTTCGCTCAGCACAACGGCCGAGGCCTCGGACTCCACGATAGCGACGGTTTCTTCGGAAAGGAGATGCAAGCCGAAGAGACAGTGAGTGGGGTGCCAGGATTGCAGGAGGGGCTCGCGCTTTTTGAGGAGTGTGGAGATCCAGCCGTTACCGATGTGGGCATCAAGGGGATCCTGCATATCGTCGATCATCCAGAAGATGGGCTGGCCGCTCTTGGTCTTGCCGAGGTGATAGCGTTCAGCAGCGTGGTGCATCTGCTCCTCCGTGATCTTACCCGCCTCAATCCATGGCAGGAAGAAATCAAAGTTATTGGCCCGACAGGCCTCTACCATCTTCATGGAGGGCAGGATGAAGTCTGTGGAATAGCGAGGGTCATCCGGGTCGAGGGGCGTACAGGTCAGGTAGCCTTCGACCATCTGAACATCCAGGCCGATCTCCCGGCCAATCGACGTCAGCGATGTCTTTGCAAGCAGTTCCTTTATTTTCATTGCGACGGATTGTGGCTAAGCCCCCCTCTAGGGCCCCCTTACAGGGGCCTAAGAGGAGGGGCTTTCGCCTGAGTCGGCAGCGGGTCGGTTGAACATCTCGGTCTGAATGGGCATGGAGGCTTGGGCTGAGGGCAGTTGCCAGACGGCTTTGCCTTCCTTGTTCTTGATACGGACGATGGCACCTCGGTCACGCATGTCACGAAACATATTGTTCCACATGTCCGTGCCACAGTTGAGCAATGCCTGTACTTTGACTTGTAGGTCGGTGTAATACAGTGGACCGGCCTTCAACGCCTCATAGAACAGTTCGTCTTTCTTGGGATGGGGCTTGTTGTTCACGTCGAACCAGAGATATTCACGGTTCATAAAGGGCAGTTTACTGCCCGTCTGGGTGTTCGTGGCGTAGCCATTCGAGACGGCGAAGCGGGTAGGGGCGTCGCAGACGACGGGCAGTCCGGTCTCGTCGTCCATCCGGAAGAACATCAGTTCACCGAGGTCGTACTTGCGGGTATGGGTCTGCTCGACCATGAAGATGTTTTCTGGCTTCACCTTCTCACATGAATACACCTCGAAGGCCTTGTTCATCAACTCAGTACCAATCCAGCCGCGCAGGTTACGGTCTTCGGCGCCTTTGTTCTGATGGATCACGCAGATGAGGCAGCAGCCGGTCTCCTGGGCGAGTTTCATGAGGTGTTCCACAATCTCCTGCGCCTTCACACCATCGTTGATGTCGGCCAGGAGGTCTCGCACGCCATCGAGTAGCACGAGGTCTGGCTGGTACATCCTTACGGCTTTCTCGAACAGGCGCAGACGTTCCTCATAATGGAGACTTCGGACATTGAAGATATCGTAGAAGTCTGGGGCATCTGCGAGTCGCAGGATGCGATTCTTCAGGATGTCCTGGGTGGACTGCTCGCTCTGTTCTGTGTCGTACCAGAGACAGCGGATGGGCGTGCTCTCCCAGGTCCCATCATGATCTTCGAAGGGACGCTGTACTTGTAGCACTTCCTCGCAGACGCAACAGGCCATGAGCATGGATGTAAACAGTGTCTTACCGCTTTTTGCCTTGCCTGTGACTGCCACTAATTCTCCGCGAGGGAAACAGGGCTTGCCGAAAATACGGAACAGGAACTGCATCTGAGCCAGTTCTTTGTCGCGGGTGATACGCAACTGTTCCAAAAGTCTTTCATCGTCAGTCGTGGCATGATTCACCACCGACTGGTGCACTAAATCAAATGCTTGTTCACTCATTGGCTTTGATATTACTTGGTTGCAAATTTTTTGCGAAGTTACCAAGAATACCAAAGCGCATCTGGGTTTTGCAGCATTATTATGGCACAAAGGGGGCGTTTGTTGCAAAAACGCCCTCTTTCGGGAATGCGAATGTTAAAGAACCTTTAATAAAACCCCATTTCTGCAGCAAATGGAAGCAAAAAATGGCTTAATGCTGCAAAAGACAGTGAGAGGAATTACACTGTCTTTAGTGCGTTCTTTAAACCGTTTAGCCGCGAATCGCGCTCCATTTCCTGACGGATGACGGACAAGATTGTCTCGTACAAGTCTCTGATCTTCTCGAAGTCACTCTCCTTGCTAAGGCATCGGAACAATGTCGTCTTGTCAATCTGCTCACCGAACGTCTTGTTGACGAATCGGATGATGGCGGTGCCGTTGCGTTTGTCAGCACGTATCAGTTTCAGGTCCATCATGGCCTTTACCCAGGCACCATACTGGTAGCCATGTTCGAAGTCCACATATTTCGCAATAGTCGGGGCGAGGCACTCTGCCATTTCCTGGGCGGCACGACACGTAAACAGGTCCGCGTAGGCCCCGATAGCCGGCAGCCGCAGGACGCACAATTCGATTTCCTGCTCCAGGAGTTTTCTGAAATGGACGTAACGCAGATGGCTGGTCATCTGCTCCTTCGTCAGCGTGTCGCGGTTTTCAAATATGAAATCAATGTGTCTGTCCTGATTCAGATAACGCTGGTTGAGTTCGCCCACTATCCCGCATGATATCATGTTGGTAGCCTCTATGTCGAGTTGATTCAGCAATGCCGTCAGCGACCCTTTGTTGCAACCATGCTGTCGGATGTGATTATCCAACCGTCTCAGGAAAGACTGTTTGTCGTTCTCCCATTCCCCCTCCTGATAGTCGCTCATCATGTATTGCCAGCGTTTTGCACGCAATTCGGGACTTTTCTGCAACTCCAGATGGTCGTTGTGCAACTTTTGGTGCAACTTGATAATCCCCTCCAGACCCAGAAAGATCATGTCAAATATTTCATAGGCAAACTTGACGGCATCGAAAAACATTTGACTGACCATCCCTTTGTCACAGAGCGGTAATCTAATCAAAGCCAGAGAATTATTCCAGATTTGGGGGATGTCATCAATAGTGGCTTGGGGAAAGGCCTCATAGTTGCGATCCCGAAAGAACGGTACCTTGCCAAACACTGCCTTTAGACCTTCATTCAGTCCAATAAATTTGGCAATATCCCGACTGAAATCAAAACCATGTGGGAGCAGGAGTGTTCTTTTCGACTCTTTCTCCAATTTATACATACTATTCGCTGCCGTACACACAGCACCACTCAAAGTCATCAACCGCCCTGCCATTTCTAAACGTGAATAAGGAGACTCCTCTTTCATTCTCTCTCCATACTTTTGTGCATTCTGAAGCAATTCTCTTACACAACCATCTGTTATACAGTCAATTATATTCATCTTTGTGATATTTTTAAAAAATTGGGCTGCAAAGGTACATGTATTCTGTGAGCCCCCAAAGAATTATTGTTAAAATCACACCATTTGTCTGTACAATCGTTTGCACGGAGACTAAACATGGTGGTATACTTTTCAATTATTATCTACAAATAGGGGGCTGTAACCCTAATTTTTGATGTTTTTTGAAAGAAAAATTGCAAAATCTACGGCTAATTGAAGAAAAAGCCGTATATTTGCAACCGAAACAGCGAGTTCCGAACTGATGATTTCGATACTCCGGCCAAAATGGAACGTAAACAAATAGAGTAAGTTATGAAGTTTTTCGACAGGGAATATGAGATTCAGAAACTGCGGGAAATAAGAGATCTCTCGCATCGTGCGGCTCAGTTTACCGTGCTGACGGGACGCAGGCGCATCGGTAAAACATCGCTCGTGATGAAGGCTTACGAGGACGAGACGATACTGTACTTCTTTGTGACAAGGAGTACGGAGAGTGTGCTGTGTGAGGAGTTCCAGCAGGAGTTGACAGAGAAACTGGAAATTCCTATCCTGGGAAAAGTGGAGCGGTTTACTGACATCTTTGACTATGTGATGGAACTGTCGAAGACGCGCCCTCTAACACTGATGATAGACGAATTTCAGGACTTTAACCGCGTGAATAGTGCCATCTTCTCGCAGATACAGAAGATATGGGACAAGAAGAAGGGGGAAGCGAAGATAAACCTGATTGTGTGTGGATCGGTGTATTCGATGATGACGAAACTGTTTCGCAACAAGAAAGAGCCTCTGTACGGACGTCAGACGGAATTCCTGAAGATTGAGCCTTTTGCCCCCTCGGTGGTAAAGGAGATTCTGGGGTGTTACAATCCTGACTATACGAAGGAGGACTTGCTAGCGCTATACACCTATACGGGAGGTGTGGCCAAGTACGTGGAACTGTTGATGGATGCCGATGCTACCACGGCCGAGAAAATGCTGGGACGTATCATCGCGAAGAACTCTTACTTTATCCCTGAAGGAAAGAACATGCTGATAGAAGAGTTCGGGCGTGACTACGGACGCTATTTCGATATCCTGAAGCTGATAGCCATAGGACACAACACCAGGGGCGACATAGAGGGCATTCTACATGTGGAGGTGTCGGGCTATATGACCAGACTGGAGAACGATTACGGGCTGATAGCCAAGAATAAACCTATGTTCCAGAAGTCGGCCAACAAGAACATCGTGTATGCAGTGAGCGACCTGTTCCTGCAGTTCTGGTTCCGCTTTATATACAAGTATAACTATTTTATTGAGGCTAATGCTTACGGGAAACTGGCTGAGATAGTAGCGCGCGACTACGAGACCTACAGTGGCAAGGTGCTGGAACGTTGGTTCAAGGAGGTGATGCGCGAAAGCGAGCAATACACGCACATAGACAGTTGGTGGGATCGCAAGGGTGAGAACGAAATAGACATCATTGCGGCTGACGACCTGGAGAAACAAGTGACTTTCTACGAGGTGAAACGCCAGCGCGACGAACTGGATATGAAGGTGCTGGAGGAGAAAGTGCAGCGATTCAAGGAGGTGACTGGTGAGTACGGGAAGTATGAAACGGGCATAGCCGGACTGTGCATGACGGATATGTAACCTATCACTGGGTAAGAGGAAGAACCAAAAAAAAGGGGAGATTTCTTGTTTGTGTGAAAAAAAAGAGTTACTTTTGCAGACGATAAACAAGAATTGGCGTATGAAGACAGCATTGATTACAGGTATAACGGGTCAGGACGGATCGTACCTGGCTGAGTTTCTGATAGAGAAAGGCTATGAGGTGCACGGCCTGCTGAGACGGTCGTCATCGTTTAATACGGGACGTATCGAGCACCTGTATCTCGACGAGTGGGTGAGGGACATGAAGAAGAAACGTCTGGTGAACCTGCACTGGGCGGACATGACCGACTCGTCGTCACTCATCCGGATCATCGGGGAGACGAAGCCGACGGAGATCTACAACCTCGCCGCGCAGAGTCATGTGAAGGTCTCGTTCGACGTGCCGGAATATACGGCTGACGTGGATGCCAACGGTGTGCTGCGCCTGTTGGAGGCCGTGCGTATCTGTGGACTGGAGAAGACCTGTCGCATCTATCAGGCCTCGACCTCGGAACTGTACGGCAAGGTACAGGAGGTGCCACAGAGTGAGACGACCCCGTTCTATCCGCGTAGTCCCTACGCCGTGGCCAAACTCTACGGCTACTGGATCATGAAGAACTACCGCGAGTCGTACGGGATGTATTGTTGCAACGGTATCCTGTTCAACCACGAGAGTGAGCGCAGAGGTGAGAACTTCGTGACACGCAAGATCACGTTGGCAGCCGCCCGTATCGCCCAAGGCTATCAGGACAAACTCTATCTGGGTAACCTGAACTCGCTGCGCGACTGGGGCTACGCCAAGGACTATATCGAGTGTATGTGGCTCATCCTGCAGCAGCCGGAGCCGGACGACTTCGTGATCGCTACGGGCGAGTATCACACTGTGCGGGAGTTTGCCACGCTGGCCTTCAAGGAGGCCGGCATCGAACTGGAATGGCGGGGTGACGGCATCGACGAGAAGGGGTATGACAAGGCCACGGGAAAACCGTTGGTCGAGGTGGACCCGAAGTATTTCCGTCCGGCGGAGGTGGACCAGTTGTTGGGTAATCCCGCCAAGGCGAAGGCGAAGTTGGGCTGGAACCCGCACAAGACACCGTTCGAGGAACTGGTACGAATCATGGTGAAGCACGACATGCGGTTCGTGAAGAAACTCTTCCTTAAAGCACAGATGGAGGAGTAATACGACAACGAATTAAACGAATTTCACGAATGTTAGATAAAAGGTCTAAGATATATGTGGCGGGGCACAAGGGACTGGTGGGATCCGCGATATGGAACAACCTCCTGAAGAGGGGGTATACCAATCTGGTAGGTCGCAGCCACAAGGAACTGGATCTGACCGACCAGGTGGCGGTGAGGAAGTTCTTCGACGAGGAACAGCCGGAGGCCGTGGTGCTGGCGGCGGCCTTCGTCGGTGGTATCATGGCGAACAGCCTCTACCGCGCGGACTTCATCATGATGAACATGAAGATCCAGTGCAACGTGATCAGTGAGGCGTATGCGCACGGGGTCAAGAAACTGTTGTTTTTGGGCAGCACGTGTATTTATCCGAAGAACGCACCGCAGCCGATGAAGGAGGATTGCCTCCTGACTTCACCTCTTGAATACACCAACGAGGAGTATGCCATCGCGAAGATCGCAGGGCTGAAGATGTGCGAGAGTTACAACCTGCAGTACGGCACGAACTATATTGCCGTGATGCCGACAAACCTGTATGGACCGAACGATAATTTCCATCTGGAGAACTCCCATGTGATGCCGGCGATGATGCGCAAGATCTACTTGGCAAAACTGATCCATGACGGTGCCTGGGACAAAATCGCCATCGACCTGAACAAGCGTCCCGTCGAAGGCGTCACGGGCGAAGGCCTTAATGTTCAATGTTCCATGTTCAATGTTCAATCCCAAAAGGTCCTCGACATTTTGGCCAAGTACGGGATCTATGATAATAAGGTGGTGCTCTGGGGAACCGGGACACCGCTGAGAGAATTCCTGTGGTCGGAGGATATGGCAGATGCCAGTGTGCATGTGCTGTTGAATGTGGACTTCAAGGATGTCATCGGCATCGAGAAATATTCGAGCGTGCATTACGGCGCTACGACGGATGGGGCTGTGGACAGAAACCACAGTGCCGGTCGTGGTGGTGCCATCCCGTCGTTGGGAGAGATCCGGAACTGTCATATCAACGTGGGCACAGGCAAAGAACTGACCATCCGCGCACTGTCGGAGTTGGTGGTGAAGGCCGTCGGCTTCGAGGGAGAGGTGGTGTTTGATGCATCGAAACCGGATGGTACGATGCGGAAATTGATTGATGTGAGTAAGTTGCACGCGTTGGGATGGACGCACCAGGTGGAGATCGAAGACGGCGTGGCCAGACTCTTCGACTGGTACCGGCAGAGTTTAGTGGCATAAAATGAAACATATCAAGTGAGATTATGAATATAGCAATTGTAGGAACGGGCTATGTTGGCCTGGTAAGTGGCACGTGCTTCGCCGAGATGGGAGCTCATGTAACGTGCGTCGATGTGGATGCACAGAAGATTGAGAAACTGAAAAACGGCATCATGCCCATCTATGAGCCGGGTCTGGAGGAGATGGTGAAGCGCAACGTAGAATGTGAGCGTCTGCAGTTCACGACCGACCTGACAGAGGTGCTCGACGATGTGGAGGTGGTGTTCTCTGCTGTGGGTACGCCTCCCGACGAGGACGGCAGTGCCGATCTGAAGTACGTGTTGGCCGTGGCCAAACAGTTTGGTCAGCACATCAACAAGTACACGATCCTGGTGACGAAGTCGACGGTGCCTGTAGGTACGGCGAAGAAGGTGAAGGCCGCCATCCAGGCCGAGTTGGACAAGCGTGGGGTGAAGGTTCCCTTCGACGTGGCTTCGAACCCGGAGTTCTTGAAGGAAGGTGCGGCCATCAAGGACTTTATGTCGCCCGACCGTGTGGTGGTGGGTACAGAGAGTGAGAAGGCTCAGGAGGTGATGACGCGTCTGTACCGTCCATTGATGCTCCAGAACTTCCGTGTGATCTTCATGGATATCCCATCGGCCGAGATGACAAAATATGCGGCGAACGCGATGTTGGCCACGCGTATCTCGTTTATGAACGATATCGCCAACCTGTGTGAACGGGTAGGGGCGAATGTGGACAATGTGCGTCGTGGTATCGGTACGGACACGCGTATCGGCAAGAAATTCCTCTATGCGGGTTGCGGCTATGGCGGTTCGTGTTTCCCGAAGGATGTAAAGGCGCTGATGCATACGGGTATCGACAATGACTACCACATGGAGGTGATCGAGGCCGTGGAGCGCGTCAATGAGAAACAGAAGTCTATCGTTTACGATAAGATCATCAAGATGGCTGGCTCTGTGAAGGGTAAGACGGTGGCCATCCTGGGTCTGGCGTTCAAGCCGGAGACGGATGACATGCGTGAGGCACCGGCCTTAGTGGTCATCGAAAAACTGTTGGCCGATGGGGCGAAGGTGAAGGTCTTCGATCCCATTGCCATGGAGGAGTGTAAGCGTCGCATCGGTGATACGGTCACTTACTGCCGGGACATCTATGATGCAGCGGATGGGGCGGATGTGTTTGCACTCATGACGGAGTGGAGGCAGTTCCGTATGCCGTCGTGGAATGTCATCAAGAAGGTCATGGTCGGTAACATCGTCGTCGATGGCCGTAACATCTACGACCGCGCCGAACTCGAAGAACAGGGCTTCGTCTATACACGCATTGGAGAACTTTAAGCGTATGGGACAGTGATATTCCTTTCGAAAACGTCCTGGCTCGTCGTTCCTCCTCGTGCGGAATGTTTTCTTAAAGGAACATCACTGTCCTTTTTTCGGTACAAAGATGCCATAAAAAGTTATTTGTATGGATAGTGATAAAAAAACGGTTTTTGTAACTGGTGGAGCCGGGTTCATCGGTTCCAATCTGATAAAACGACTTTTTGGAGAGAAGACCTATCAGACGATTGTCAATATTGACAATCTAAATGATTATTATGACGTTTCGTTGAAGGAATGGCGTTTGAAAGAACTCGAACGCCTCGTTCCCTCGGACGTCAACTACACCTTCGTGAAGGGCGATCTTGCGGACAAGGCCTTGATCGACCAGATCTTCGAACAATACCAGCCTCAGGTGGTGGTCAATCTGGCGGCGCAGGCGGGCGTAAGGTACTCGATAGAGAACCCAGATGCGTATATACAGAGTAATATCATCGGCTTCTACAATATCCTCGAAGCGTGTCGAAACCACCCCGTCGAGCACTTGGTATATGCTTCGAGTTCAAGTGTTTACGGTGGAAATAAGAAGGTTCCCTTTAGCACAGACGACCGGGTGGACAACCCCGTGAGTCTGTATGCCGCCACGAAGAAGAGCAACGAACTCATGGCGCACTGTTATTCGAAACTGTACGATATCCCGACAACGGGACTGCGCTTCTTTACGGTGTATGGACCGGCAGGACGACCGGACATGGCGTACTTCGGGTTTACGAACAAACTGCTGAAGGGCGATACCATCCAGATCTATAACTACGGTAATTGTCGCAGGGACTTTACCTACGTGGATGACATCGTGGAGGGTATCGTGCGGGTGATGCAGGGTGCACCGGAACGCAAGAAAGGAGAGGACGGTCTGCCCATTCCCCCGTACGCGATTTATAATATAGGTGGCGGACAGCCGGAAAACCTGCTCGACTTTGTAAATATCCTGCAAGAGGAACTGGTACGGGCCGAGGTGCTCCCTGGGGACTATGACTTCGAAGCGCACAAGCAACTGGTGCCGATGCAGCCTGGCGACGTGCCGACGACGTACGCGGATGCCACCGCCTTGGAACGTGACTTCGGATTTACACCGAAGATCACGTTGAGAGAAGGACTCCGCCAATTTGCGGAGTGGTACAAAGCGTACTATACAACAACGAATTTAACGAATTAAACGAATTGTTATGTTTTGCGAAGAGAGATTTAATCAAATATACGGGCGTGAGGCAGAAGGCATGGCTTTTTGTCCTTACCGGATCTGTCCGATTGGTGCCCATTCCGACCATAACTTAGGTAAGATCACCGGTCTGGCCATCGACAAGGGTATTCATATCGCCTACGCCCCCAAACAGAATGGGGTCGTGGAGATGGCGTCGTTGCAGTTTCCGAAACGGGCCCAGTGGCACATCGCCTCGGTACCGACACAGAAGCAGAACGACTGGGCTGACTACCTGCGGGGCGCGACCTGGGCGTTGGCGAAACAGCACCAGTTGCATGTGGGTCTCTGTGGTGTCATCGAAGGAAGCCTGCCCATCGGCGGTTTGTCATCGAGTGCGGCGGTGATCATCAGTTTCCTGACGGCCCTGTGCAAGGTGAACGGTCTGACGCTCAGTCAACAGGAGATCATCGATATCGCCTACGATGCCGAGTTGAACTACGTGGGTGTGAGTGTCGGCAAACTCGACCAGAGTTGTGAGGTACTGAGCAAGAAAAACCACCTGCTGTATCTCGACACGAAGGACAACCACTATGAGTTGATCCCGGAGCATCCGGCGATGAAACCCTATAAGATTGCCATCTTCTTCTCGGGCCTGGAGCACAGTCTGGCGGGCTCGAAGTACAATATGCGCGTGGACGAACTGCGATCGGGGGTCTATGCCCTACAGGCGTATGCGGGTATGGAATATGGTAAGTTCAACGAGGCCAATGCGCGGAACGTGCCGCGGGAGGTCTATGAGCAGTATAAGGACCGTCTGCCGGAGCCTTGGGCAAAGCGTTGTGAGCACTGGTACACGGAGTTCGAGCGTGTGGAGAAAGGGGCCGAGGCCTGGCGCCGCGGGGATATCGAGGCGTACGGGAAACTGTCGTTCGAGTCTGGCTGGAGCAGTATCCACAACTGGGAGAGTGGGGCGCCGGAACAGATCCGGCTCTATGAGATCATGACGCAGACGGAGGGGATCTACGGTGGCCGTTTTTCCGGTGCCGGGTTCAAGGGCTGTTGCATGGCGCTGATTGATCCTGCTTTCGAAGACTCCATCTCAAAGCAGGTGACGGAAAAGTACTTAGCGTCGTTCCCGCACCTAAAGGGGAAGTACGAGGTTTTCGTCTGCGAAAGCGCAGACGGAGTCGTGATCTAATAAAAAAAGAAATGAAGTGCGTTTTTTTGGCAGCGGGGTATGCAACCAGGTTGTATCCGCTCACGGAGAATTTTCCAAAACCACTGTTGGAAGTGGCAGGAAAACCGATTTTAGACTGGTTGATCGACGATATGAACCAGACCGGGTTGATCGATGAGTATATCGTGATCAGCAACCATAAGTTTGCGAAGATATTCGAGGATTGGTCCGCTGGTCGTTACACCATCCTCGACGATGGCACGACCTCGAACGAGACACGTCTCGGGGCAGTGAAGGACATACAGTTCGCCATTGAACAGTTGCAGTTGGACGATGACCTGTTGGTCATGGCTGGAGACAACCTGTTGGACTTCAGTCTGGCGGGTTTTATCCGCTATGCGAAGGAGAAGCAGGCCACCTGTGTGATGCGCTATTACGAGGCTGACGAAGCCCGCCTCCATAAGACCGGTGTGGCAGAGATTGACAGTGAGGGGCGGATCCTATCGATGGAGGAAAAACCCGCTCAGCCGAAGAGTCACTGGTGTGTACCGGCCTTCTATTACTACACCCGTGAGGATGCCCGACTGATCCAGAAAGGGATCGAGAGCGGCTGTGGTACCGATGCACCGGGCAGTTTCATTGCCTGGCTCTGTGGACAGACACGTGTCTATGCCTGGGAGATGCCGGGTCGCCGCTATGACATCGGTAACCTGCAGAGTTACGAAGAGGTCAAGCGCACCTTCGCGTCGATGAACCGGTCATAATGAAATCCTGAACACAGGCCCTTTTCCGGTTTTTTTGATCGAAATACAAAAAAAATGTATTTTTCTTTTGGTATTTCGATTTTTCTTTATACCTTTGTCGCCGGTGAATTGAAAAACACCATAATTAATTATTTATCAACTTACAAATTTAATACACAAAATGAAAAAGTTTTTTGTGATGGCAGTCGTAGGACTGTTGGCTGCAACAAGTTGCAGTAATGAGAGTGAGGTAACAGTTTGTAACGAGACTGAGACAGCACCAGTGCATGTGCGGGTGCGCGACTTCTCGATGTCGGTGGAAGGGTTTTCTGATTCCAGGGGACGGACCAGGACTGCGGAGGATCCGGCCGATTGCGATGAGGTAGGGGCTATCACACTGGCGTTCTACAATGGCACGACCGAGGTCTACAAGGTGACGCAGGTGAAAAGCGACATCAGCACCTACAACACCTTTGGTGAGTTCTCCTGTCATCTGCCCGTCGGGAACTACACGATGGTGGCGGTAGGCTATGGTCTTTTCAGCGGGGATGCGTTCTCGTTGGACAGTCCTACGGCGGCAGGTTATTCCAGTGAGAAGGCCCGCGAAACGTTTGTAGCCACGCAGACAGTGCATATCGCCAACACGAATGCCGTGGAACTCAGTGCCACCTTAGAGCGTGTGGTCAGTGCCCTGAAGATTATATCTACTGACGGTCGTCCCGACCATGCGAAAAAGATCCGGACGACGTATGCTGCAGGCGGTAAGTCCTTTAATCCCACGACGGGTCTGGCGACGGTGAATACAGGCTTTGCCGTGGAGGTATCTCCGTCAACGCCCGCGAACAGCGCCATCGAGGTGAAGAGTTTCCTGTTCCTGGCTTCTGACGAGCAGGACATCAACATCACCATCGACGTACTGGATGCCAATGACGATGTGCTTTTCACAAAGCAGATCCCGAACGTGCCTTTCAAGCGTAACCGCATGACCTTCCTCACCGGTTCTGTCTTCAGTGCGACATCCCTGACATCCGCCGCCTTTCAGGTAGAGACAGGCTGGCTTACCAATCATACGGCGAATTTCTAATCATTCGGGAGGACAAACTATGAAAACAGCAACTATGAAAAAAGGATGGATTATTCTGTGTGTGATGTTGGCTGTGTGCGGCTGTGAGAAACCCACTATTTCGAATAATCATGGGGAGGAATCCGTTGACGGCAATCTGAAAGTACGTGTGTTTGAGATTGAGAAGACCCCCTTCGCGAGTCGTACCCGCGGGGCAGCGAAAGAGGCCTGCACGCGACTGAACTACGCGGTATACACCCCAGACGGTACGCGTGTGAAGCAGGTCAACCAGACGTCCGATGCGTCGAGTTTCGGTACCGCCTCATTCCAGTTGGGCGAGGGAGACTATCTGTTGGTGGTGGTGGGACACAGTAGTCTGAAGAACCCCACGATGACCGACCTGAACAAGATACAGTTTAAGAACGCGGATGGCTTCACGGACACCTTCCTCTACTATGGGCACGTCACCATCGGGGAGGAGCCGGTGAACCTGCAGGTGTCGCTTGACCGTATCGTGTCGCTCTGTCGTTTTGTGATTACCGATGACATCCCGGAGGAGGTCACCCAGATGCGGTTCTACTATACGGGTGGCTCTGGAGCCTTTGACGCCACAACGGGTCTCGGGTGCGTGAACAGCAAACAGGATGTCTACTTCGACGTCACTGCCGGTCAGAGACAGTTCGACCTGTATACCTTCCTGCACGATAGGGAGGGTACCATCCACCTGACGGTGACAGCGTATGATGACGATGACAACATCCTCCAAGAACGGGAGTTTCATGTGCCGATGCAACAGAACTATATCACGTGGGTCTCCGGTGCCTATTTCAATGGCACCGGCGCGTCGTCGACAGTCACTGATGTGAGTGTCAATACCGACTGGGCCGGTGAGACACACATCAATTTCTAATCAAATGCAGGGCAATCCCCTGCATTTTTTGTGTGATTATGCAAAAAAATTGAATATAATTTGGTTTATTGAAAGATTTGCAGTACTTTTGTGGCGGTTTAGAAGATATTGATATGAAAAATCCGTTTGATAAGATATTAAACTGGTATTTTACCAAGAACTCACTGCCGTATTGGTGTATCTTCCTGATTGACTGCCTGATCATGTTGTTCAGTGGCATGCTGGTGTACTGGATCTTCAAGGATGCCGAGACACTGTTTGAAAACACACTCCAGGTGGTGAATACGATGCTCTGTTTTATCGTGCTGAGCATCCCAGGGTTCAGAATCTTCCACACCTATTCCGGATTCATGCGCTATTCAAGTTTCAGCGACCTGATGCGCGTGGTGTATGGCAATGTCTTGTCGCTGGTATTGGTCCTGATCGCACAGTATGGCATGGACTTCCTGCCAGGACATATGTTCGTGCATTTCAATACGACGAGCATCTTCCTGATCTTTCTGATAGCCACGCTGCTAATGTGGGCCCTGCGTGTCTTCGTGAAGACGCTCTACGATGTGGCGTTCTCGAATACCCGTGCGGTACGTGTGCTGATATACGGGGCCATGCAGGGCGGCGTGGGACTGGCGAAAATGATCCAGAGCCAACGGCCGCGAAAGTTTGTGTATAAGGGCTTTATCACCCATTACAAGAAGACGAAGCACCAGATGATCATGGGTGAGAAGGTGTATTCGATAGATGACGATTTAGCGGATATTATCCAGAAGAACGATATCGACGGTGTGCTGGTGTCGCCTTATCGCATCAAGGAATTCCGTAACAACCAGAAGATACAGGACATCATCATCAGTGCCGGCGCGAAGATCTATATGGCGCAGGGCACGAAGGAGATGGGCGCGGAGGACGAGGAGTTGACCGATGCGGACTTCGGAAACCTGCAGTTGAGGGAGGTGTCGGTAGAGGAACTGTTGCCCCGTCAGGAGATCCGTGTGGACATGAAGTCGGTGGGTGAACTGCTACAGGGTAAGAAGGTTCTCATCACAGGATCGGCCGGTAGCATCGGTTCTGAGATGGTGAGACAGATTGCGGTCTATAAGCCGGCGAAGATGATCCTCATCGACCAGGCGGAGACCCCGCAGCACGATATCCGTCTGATGATGGCCAACGACTTCCCTGACATCGATGCAGAGGTGATCGTGACGAGTATCAGTCGGCAGCGCAGGATGGAGGCCTTGTTCAATGCCACGCGTCCGGACTATGTCTTCCATGCGGCGGCCTACAAGCATGTGCCGATGATGGAGGATAATCCCTCGGAGGCGGTGCTGAACAATATCTATGGTACGAAGATCATTGCGGACCTCTCCGTGAAGTACGGGGTGAAGAAGTTCGTGATGGTATCCACCGACAAGGCGGTGAACCCGACGAACGTGATGGGTTGCTCGAAGCGTATCTGTGAGATCTATGTGCAGTCGCTCGACCGGGCGCTCAAGATTAACAAGTTCAAGAGCATGGACTCGAGTTCGTGGCTCAGCAGTCAAGGAAAAACGGGCACGCAGTTTGTGACGACGCGTTTCGGAAATGTGTTGGGCTCTAACGGATCGGTGATCCCGTTGTTCCGTGAACAGATCAAGCATGGCGGTCCTGTGACGGTCACTGATGAGCGCATCGTGCGTTTCTTCATGTTGATACCGGAGGCTTGTAAATTGGTGCTGGAGGCTGGTACAAAGGGTAACGGCGGTGAGATATTCGTCTTTGACATGGGTAAACCGGTGAAGATTGATGACTTGGCGAAGCGCATGATCAAGTTGTCTGGAGCGAAGAACATTGAGATCAAGTACACGGGTCTGCGTCCTGGAGAGAAACTCTATGAGGAGGTGCTCAATGAACTGGAGGGTACGAAGCCGACGTTCCATGAGAAGATCCGTATTGCGGAGGTCAGGGAGTATGACTATAATCAGGTGAATAAGGATATTGAGGACTTGGTTGAGATATCCAGGCACTATGATGATATGGAGACGGTGCGGAAGATGAAGGAGATCGTTCCGGAATACAAGTCGAACAATTCGATTTACGAGGAATTGGACAAAAAATAACTGGTTATATTCCGCAGAGGGAGGAGAAGGGACAGGATTTGCATCTTGTCCCTTCTTCAGTTGGGGTGAAGGGCATGGCAGGATCGAAGATTTCTGTAATGAGGTTATTGAGATGTTCCATGAACTCGTCCTTGATCTCGCGAACGTCAGTGATGGGGGTCTTGGCGAGGATCAGGGTCGGGTCGTAATCTTCGACTCCAGCGTGCTGAATGAAGAGTAAGCAGGGGGATACCGGGGGCATCGTCTTGTCAGGTTCTTCGACCGTCGAGGAACAGGACCTTTCAAGTATGCAAGAGTAGAGAATGGATTGGAGGTAGTAGTCACTGTGATATTTGATGTTGGCAGGGTCGAAGATGGCTGCAACGTCGGGCAGGGGCTTCAGACGGGTGTTGCCAGTTTTGTAATCGACCACACGGATGCGTTCCGAACCATCGGGGAGCGTCATCAAATCAATACGGTCAACGACTCCACCAATTCTAACTGAGGTCAGGGCCTTCCTTTCGAAAACGTCCTGGCTCGGATTGCATCCTCGTGCGGAATGTTTTCTTAAAGGAAGGTCCTGACCTCTTTCTGGTTCAAAAACGCGCTGGCTCGTTCCTATATAGATGGGATGTTCGAGGGCGAGGATGGTGAAGGGGGCGAGGCGGCGGTCGACCTCGAGGAGTTGATGGAGATAGCGGATGATGACCTCACGACTGATGAGTTGGAGGCCGTTCAAAAGTGGCATCTTCGCCATCGGGTCCTCGATATGGAAGAGTTCGAGTTTAATCGCCTGGTCAACAGCCTGCATGACAGGGGATAGACCCTCGCCCCCTAGACCTGTGTAGAGGAGGTGGGCGGCTTTGTGGAAGATGTTGCCGAAGAGTCGGTTGTCGATGCGGTCATCTTCATCCTCATATTCCTCGAGTTGGGCGGCATAGCGATAGAAGAACTGTAGGGGACAACGGAGATAAAGGGACAAGGCTGAGGGCGAGAGTTCTTTCTCCGAGAACCTCTGGTACAAGGCTTCTATCACCTCTGGTGTCTTGGTGACAGGCTGGGGGCGGTGCAGGATGGGCTGTTGGCCAGCCTGAAGGGTCTTGAAGGTGATGGGATAGCGTCCTTCGACCATCATCTGTAACATGAACTGTGACATCTCACCGGTCTTGCCGTCGTTGGTGGCGTTGTTATAAAGGATGGTGACATCGCTGGCTCTTTGCAGGAGTCTGTGGAAATAATTGTGGTAGATGGCTACCTTGTGGTCTATGGTGGTGAGGTTGTAGGCCTTGCGGATGCTGTAGGGAATGAAGGAGGTATCATTAACTCCTTTGGGGAGGTTGCCTTCGTTGCAGGAGAGCAGGAGCACGTGGTCGAAGTCGAGGTTGCGGGTCTCGAGGACACCCATGATCTGTATGCCTTCGATGGGTTCTCCGTGGAAGGGGATGCTTGTGGAGGCGATGATCTGAGTAAGGAGTTGATGGAGCGTTGTGTCACTGACCTGGAGGTCGCCGGAGTCGATCAATGCCTGAAGGCGGTCGAGGATCAACTGAAGGCGGTATTGGGCCTCGAGTTCGAGGGGGCTTTTCGGGCAGTCCCCTTGGGCAGCAGCAGTTTGGGAGAGGGGATAACCGGTGGTGATGTTGACCTTGGTGAGGTCGGGGGGCAGGCAGTGGACGACGGTCTGGAGCAGGGATTCGTCGGCCAGGACGATGGCGGTCTTGCTGCCTGCGGCAATACGACCGTTTTCCTTCAGCCAGGTGGGGATGTAACGGGCCTGGATGTTGTTTGTCGGGGCGGAGATGAAGGTGATGGCCTTGGGGGTCTCTTCATCAGTATCTTGGATGACCGTAGCCTTCTCGCCAAGAAGGTCAATGAGGGCTTGCTCTACAGGATGGAGGAGATTAAAGCCTACAAATACACAGTCCTCTACCTCATTTCCTTTCATGGATTTTTCGATGACTTGGCGGTAGAGGGAACCTTCGTAGGCGAGGTTTTGGGCGGCGAGGCGGGCGTTGAAATCGAGGTAGATGTCGTAGAGGTGGCTCCAGAGGGAGAGAAAGCGTTGCTTGAGTTCTGAGTTGTGGTCTTCTTTGAAGTTGCTGAAGAACTTACGGATGATGTCACGTTGTTGTTGGGTGAGATAAGAGGCATCATCGAACTCGTGGATGTCACGTAGGTTGGCAAAGACCTTGTCGGCTGGGGCCAGGTGTTTGTCCACATCGTCGAAATCGGCCAAAAGGATCTCTCCCCAACCATAGAAATGATCGAGTGTCTCTTCCATTCCTGTGCAATGGACGAAACTCTTATGGAGGTCGCAGATGAGTTTGATGGGGTCGGCCAGTTCCTGGTCGGACAGGCTCAGGAAGAGGTCGCTGATAGTGGTGTATGTGGGATTATCCTTTGGTTTTACGCCGAGGGTGGTCAGATGTTCGTTGAGGAACAGGGATGCCCGTTTGTTGGGGAAGACTACCGTAACCTTCGAGAGATCTGTTCCGAAGGTGGTGATGAGTTGTTGGGCGACGGTGGAAAGGAAGGACATACTTGAACTACGAACTATGATTTTTTGACTGGGATTTGAGGAATTCACGGGCCTGGGTGCTCTGGAGGAACTTGACCTTGAGGGGGAAGGAGGTAATCGGGACAAAGAGAGGCATAGGGGCTTGTAGAAAGGGATTATTATGAGGCCGGGTGCAAGGTTCAGGATCGTTCTGGGTTATTGCTTCTCCTCTCAGGCGGAAGATGATGGGAACGTCTTCGGCATCGAGGCCTTCGAGGGTGGCGTCTGGAAGGTCGTCGGAGAGGAGGGGGAGCACCTGTTCGATGAGGGATGAACGGGAGTTGGAGGGGGCATTGCGCTTGCCGAGGACCGTGAGTGTCTGGGAGGCACGGGTGAAGGCCACATAGAGGAGATTGAGGTTGTCGACGGTGTTCTGGAGGTGCTCGTGTTGATAGGCGTGTTCGAAGACCGTACCAGTCAGTTGCTTTTGACTGTAATCGACCGGGATTAAGGGAAGGTGATCTGTTTGGTTGGGGGCAGCCCAGAGAATGCCGGGGTGTTCGAGGGGCCAGTCGCAGAAGGGGATGATAACGTGGGGGAATTCAAGGCCCTTCGACTTATGAATGGAAATCAGGCGAATACCGGTAATCTCGTCGCTCTGAATGGTCTTGGCGGAGATGGTCTCGTCCCATTCCTTCAAAAACGCTCCAAGAAACGTTTCCTCTTTCAGAAATTCGGTGAGGTAGTCGAAGAAGGTACAGATATAGGCACTTTGGGACTCAAGGCGGTCGAGGGCAAAAATGCGGTAGAGGCGCTCTACGAGTTCGTAGAGAGGCATCGAGCGGAGGACATTAAATGAGGATGTAAATTCTTCGGGTAAAAGTTCGTTGAATTTCTTATGGCCTTCATTCAAAAGAAGTTGGGTATCGGTCAGGTTGTTGCCGAGGATCTGGCGCTGGTAACGTTTGACGAGGGTAGCCTTCGTGAGGAGGTCGTTGGGGCGGGAGAGGAGTCGGAGGGCATCGATGATGGTACAGACTGCCGAGGAGGCATCCAGTCGGAAGGCCTCGTCGGAGATGATGCTCACCTCCGGCATGTGGAGCATGAAATGCTGGGCGATGAGGGGAATAAGAGCGTTGGAACGTACCAGAATGGCAATCTCGTTGGGGCGAGCGCCTTCTGCGAGAAGTCCCGAGACGCAGGAAACCACATCCTGGAGGGTTTGCTCTTTATATTGTCCTTTGAGGGAGTCAGGTAAAAGCGTAATGCTTACACGGCCGGCGGTGGGACGATTGGAGGGGATCTGCTGGACGACATCGGCGTAGGCCTTGCGGAGTTGATCGGCTTCGGGAGAGGCCCCGAGAGCAAGGTATTCCAGTTCGGCGGCATGGGTAAAAAAGGCATTGTTGAACTCGATGATGCGACGTGCAGAGCGATAGTTCGTATCGAGGGTCTGGACGGTGAGTTGCTGATCAGGATGCGGGAACTGTGTCTCGATATCATTCAGCAAACGCCAGTCGCCAGAGCGCCACCGGTAGATGCTCTGTTTGACATCCCCCACAATCAGGTTGCCCGACTGCTGATGACTTATCGCCTCTGCCAAAAGGATCTTGAAGTTCTGCCACTGGACGACAGACGTGTCCTGGAACTCATCAATCATCACATGTTGCAGTTGGGCACCGATCTTCTCAAAGATAAACGGAGAGTCACTGCCGTCAATGAGCGTCTGGAGCAGTTGCTGCGTGTCGCTCAACAGGAAACGATTGGCCTCCTCGTTGAGGTGGCGCACCTTCTGTTCGATGCTGCCCAAGAGACGCAGTTGACTGAGGTGACGGAGCGTGAGGTCAGCCGACTTGTAGAGGCACCACTGTTGCGGACGGTTCTCGATGAGTCTGCGTAATAACGGATCCAGTTGTGACTCCACCAACATGTGGATACGTTCGCGTTGCGGATGCGTCTTCTTATACCATTTGGACGCGTCACCCACACTGTCTAAGGCCCGTTTCCCTATCAGCGACTCATCGAAGGGAGCACCCTCACGGAGTTTCTGGAAGACGCCGGCCACACCCGATTTGCCAAAAGAGAAATCATCGACGGTGAGAGCCTCTTGTTCCAGGATCCCAAAGAACTCATCCGCGATGTTCTGCATCTGTTGACTGGCTGCCTGGCGGATCTCCTTCAGGCGGGTGGTGTACTGTTCGAAGAACCCAGGTTCCTCCATCTTCTGCTGGATCTCTGTGCTGACTGCTTTGTATTCATCCTTGAAGATGGTGCGTCCGAACTGCTTGATCTGTCTGATGACGTTCCAACTCTTATCGTCGGAGATATTGTCGAGGATATAGCGCATGAGCCACTGGAGCATCACGTCCGTGACTTTCAGGTCATCAATCATCCGGTCGACCGCCATCTCCTCCACCTGATAGTCATTCAGTCCGATGCGCAGGGTGGCAGAGATATCCAGTTCGCGGGCGAGGTTACGCAGGACACTCTGGAAGAAGGTGTCGATGGTCATCACACGGAACTCATTGTAGTGATGGATGAGATGGTGAAGAGCCATACCGGCACGTTCACGGATGACCTCGTCAGACAAGCCCGTACGCTCGCGTATCTTCTCCAGATAGCCGTCAGACTCAGGCAGGGACTTCCAGATGCCATACAGTTGACCGAGGATACGCCTCTTCATCTCCTCCGTGGCCTTGTTGGTGAAGGTCACAGCAAGGATGTTCCTGAAACAGAGCGGGTTCTCCACCACCAACCGGATATACTCCACGGCCAGGGTGAACGTCTTTCCGCTTCCTGCGGACGCCTTATAGACAGTCAGCGGTTTTACCATCTTCGGAAGAGTTCAATGTCAAAATCAAAGCCCACCTCCTTGTATTTCCTGCCATTAAAGCCGGCGAACACAGCGAAGGAGACATAGCGGTTGGTGAAACTGTAACCCAGTTCGTAATACGGTCTGGAGCGTTCTACAATGGCCGTGCTGAAGTAGAAGCGTTCCCGTTCGATATACTTGCCCAGATAGGGCACCCAACTACCAATCATCATCGGAGAGTCGTAAGACAGATTCGCCCGGAGGTAGTAGTTCGACTCATTGTAGACACGGCTCCGGAGCAGTTCGAAGTTACCGCTCCAATCGTCTTCCCAGCCTTCCGGCAGGTTATTGTCACGGAAGTTGGCATAGTCGACGAAGTAGTTCTGGTTCTTGTGACTGTAAAAGCCCGCTCCCGCCCGCATGTTCACCACCCGCAGTCCCGGGAGATTGAGTTTCCACGAGCCATCGAACTCCCAGCGTTCGTATTTGATGTCCGAGTCATAGATCCCTGAGAGGCCCCTTTCCCAGTCGATGGAGATCAGCGGTCCTAAGGTCCAGGGACGGATCTTCAGACCGATCTTCGGGGCGAAACTGCGGTATTCGGTGGGCATCCCGTACTGGCGCATGAAATCCTTGTTGAGGGCTACACGCCGGTGGATGGTGAGGCCAGCCTCGAAATCGAGCCAGTCGAAGACCATGATATTATTGAACATACGCAGTTCATAGTCCATGAACTTGTCGATGTCTATATCATCGAGGTTCAGGGAGTCGCCATGCTCGTGATTGATGGTCTCCGCCACCTGACTGTTGGAGATGCGGTTACCATTACCATAGACAATCTCCGCATAACCGTTTCGTTTCGGGTTGTAGGTCATACGCAGGGGCAGGGTGAAGTAGAACTCACGGAACTTGAAGTTATAGCCGAAGCGCGGGTTGAAAGTGAGGTATCGGTGTGGAGAGAACGTATAGCGCGACCTCAGGTTGATCTTGTAGCGGAAGCCACGCGTATCGCTCCAACTCAGTTGGAGGGGATCCAGCAGGGGAGACATGCGGAAAGACGCATGTTCCGACTCCGCTGAGATGGGTGTGACCAGGTTTTCACCGATGGTGTCCCAGAAAATCTTTTTCAGCAGGTTGGGTTTCCTCGGTGTGGTGTCCACCTCCACAGTATCCGGCTGTTGGCGTTTCAGGTCGTATTCCGCATAGATCCGTTTGTCCGTCTCTGAGAGCGGTACCACGCGCAGGGTGTCCATCCGCTCACGGTCGGTGATCCTGCCGAGTGTATCCGAGAGGGTTTCTTTGCAGTTGAAATAGCCGTCGATGACCGTTGAGACCCTGTTGCCGAAGAACCTGAATGTCGCTGCCGTGGTACATCGTCTGGGGGTGGGCAGTGGCCACTCCTTATCGCTCTGGTAGATCTCCGTCCGGAAAGAGATCATGTCGAACTCCCCGTTCATGACGGTGCGGATGATATGTCCACTCTCCGTATCCACGATGGCATAGCCATTGATGAGTTGGGTGTTGTAGAACTTCGGTCGGAAGTCCAGTCGGGTGGTACCATCGGGCAGCAGTTTCTGCGTGAACTTATAGTGCCGACGGTTATAGCGGTTGAAGGGCGAGAGCACATGACCATCATAGAGGGTGGCATCATAGACATTCGGAATCATCAGGTCCCTCAGTGTGGGCATCGCCCTGCGGTTGTGGCGGATGGTTCCTGAGAGCACCTGACTCTTCACATCAACCTTATGATGGTCGTAGTCATCATACGACAGAAGGTTGTACGACTCACGGATGTACTCCCTTTCGCCCTTGGCCATCACATACATCGTGGGGATGAGCCAGAGGGTAGGGTTGCGGCGCTCCACGTTGAACCGGTATTTCGCATAGACATTATCCTTGATGCTGTCCGGACTGATAGGGTGCGACTCCTTAAAGGCATAGATACGCTGGAGGATCAGGGTGTCCTTTTTCCCCTTGCCTAAAACAATACCGGGCATACCCGTGAGTATGCCCAGCATCATGATCTTTATCAGCGTCCTGCATTTCACGAATGCAAAAGTACGCTTTTTTTTCTTTTATCCCAAATATTTCATCAGAATTTTTGCATTGCCGCTGTCACGCAGTTTGGCAATGCTCTTCTCACGGATCTGACGGACGCGTTCACGGGTAAGACCCAACTGGTCGCCAATCTCCTCCAAGCCCTTCTCATGACAGCCAATACCGAAGCACTCACGGATGATCGTGATCTCGCGCTCCTTCAAGACCTTGTTGAGGACGGTGTTGAGTTCCATGGCCATCGACTCATGGTCGACCAGTTTATCCGTACGCGTCTCATCGCCAGAAGCCATCACGTCGAGCATACAGTTGTCCTCACCATCCTGGAACGGGGCATCGATACTGACATGGTGACCATCGGCCATCATCGACTGACCGATCTTCTCCTCATCGATGTTGATGGCCTCGCTCAGTTCCGAGACACTCGGATGACGCTGGTTCTCCTGCTCAAACTTATTGATCTCGTGGTTGATCTTATTGAGCGAACCCACCTGATTGAGTGGGAGACGCACGATACGACTCTGTTCGGCAATGGCCTGAAGGATGCTCTGACGGATCCACCAGACAGCATAGGAGATGAACTTAAATCCACGTGTCTCATCAAACTTCTGAGCGGCCTTGATCAGTCCGATGTTTCCCTCGTCGATCAGGTCGGTCAGGGTCAGACCCTGATGCTGGTACTGTTTGGCCACTGACACGACAAAGCGCAGGTTGGCAGTTACCAGTTTCTCCTTAGCCCTCTCCCCATCAGGACCGCCTTTGCGGATCTTCTGAGCGAGTTCAATCTCTTCATCGATGGAGATCAATGGGGCACGACCAATCTCAACGAGGTATTTATCCAGTGCCTCGCTTGAACGGTTTGTAATACTTTTCTGAATCTTAAGTTGTCTCATCCTATTCCTAAAAACGTCTTTAACTGTTTGATTATCAAACTAATATCCTGAATTTTACCTGAAAGCGGATGCAAAGTTACTAAAAATATCGATACGTTGTTCGTTTTTTAACAATTATTTTAGTTTTTCTTTGAGATATTGTCCGGTAATGCTTTCCTGGCAGGCGGCTACCTGTTCAGGTGTGCCTGCGCAGACCAGGTTACCACCACGGTCGCCACCGTCGGGTCCCAGGTCAATCACATGGTCGGCACACTTGATGACCTCCATGTTGTGTTCGATGACCAAGATGGTGTGTCCCCTGCTGATCAAGGCATCGAAGGTGTTCAGGAGTTTCTGGATGTCGTGGAAGTGGAGGCCAGTGGTCGGTTCATCGAAGATGAAGAGGGTGGGTTCTGCTTTCTCCTGTCCGATGAAATAAGCCAGTTTGACACGCTGGTTCTCACCACCGGAGAGGGTGGAGGAGTTCTGGCCGAGTTTGATGTAGCCGAGGCCCACATCTTCGAGGGTTTTGAGGCGGCGGACGATTTGTGGGTTGGATGGGTCAGATGGGGCAGAGGGGTTGGAGGAAAAGAAGTCGATGGCTTCGGAGATGGTCATGTTGAGGACCTCGTCGATGTTCTTGTCCTTGTAGCGCACATCGAGGATGTCGTGCTTGAAGCGATGACCGTGACAAGCCTCGCACTCCAGCACCAGATCCGCCATAAACTGCATCTCGACTGTAATCACGCCAGCGCCCTTACACTCTTCACAACGGCCACCCTCCGTGTTGAAGGAGAAATACTGTGGGGTGAAGCCCATCTGTTGGGCCAGGGGCTGTTCGGCATAGAGGTCACGGATGGCATCGTAAGCCTTCACGTATGTGGCAGGATTGGAGCGTGTGGACTTGCCGATAGGGTTCTGGTCGACAAACTCCACCCGTTTGACGGCCTCGATGTCGCCCTCGAGGGCGATGTATTCACCGGGCGGGTCACAGACCTCGCCCAAGCGTCGTTTCAGGGCAGGGTAGAGGATGCCCTTGATGAGACTCGACTTGCCTGAGCCGGAGACCCCCGTGATGACGGTCATCACGTTCAGGGGGATTTGCACATCGATGCCCCGGAGGTTATTCATGCGGGCACCCATGATGTCGATATGGCGGTTCCATGGGCGACGGGATGAGGGGACGGGGATTTGCTCCTGGCCGAGGAGGTATCGGATGGTGTGGGATCGGGAGAGGGAGGAAGGGTCGAATGGGTTTTGTGGGTTGGATGGGTTGGATGGGGGGAGGGCGGAGAGGTGGCCATCGAAGACGATCTCGCCACCAAGGCGACCGGCATCCGGGCCTACGTCAATCAGGTGATCGGCAGCGCGCATGATCTCTTCGTCGTGCTCCACGACAACGACCGTGTTGCCTAAGGCTTGTAGTTCCTTGAGGACGTGGATGAGTCGTTCGGTATCTCTGGCGTGGAGGCCGATGCTCGGTTCATCGAGGATATAGAGAGAGCCCACAAGACTGCTTCCAAGACTTGTGGTGAGGTTGATGCGTTGGCTCTCACCGCCTGAGAGCGAGTTTGAGAGACGGTTGAGCGTCAGATAGCCAAGTCCCACGTCCAGAAGGAATTGCAGTCGACTCCGTATCTCAGTGAGTAAACGTTTGCCGATGGCTTCCTCCTGTGCTGTGAGTTCCAGAGTACGGAACCACTCCTGCAGTCGGACGACCGGCATCTGTACCAGGTCTGTGATGCTGTGTCCACCAATTTTCACGTAGTCCGCCTCAGGTTTCAGACGGGTACCATGGCACTTCGGACAGGTGGTCTTGCCCCGATAGCGGGCCAGCATGACACGATACTGTATCTTGTACTGGTTCTCACGCACCATGTCAAAGAAGAAGTCGATGCAAGGCTTTTCCTTCTGTCCCTTGTCTGAGGGCAGTCCGTGCCAAAGCCAGTCCTTCTGTTGTTGGGTGAGGTTCATGTACGGTTCAAAGATCGGGAAGTCGTTTTGAGCCGCATGCCGACAGAACCACTCTTTCCATTCGCCCATCTTCTCGCCATGCCAGCACACCACACAGCCATCGTAGACAGAGAGGGTCGTGTTCGGGATGACCAGTCGTTCATCGATACCGATAATCTTCCCGAAACCCTGACACTCCGGACAGGCCCCTGCGGGCGAATTGAAGGAGAACATCTGGTCGGTGGGTTCCTCGAAGGTGATGCCATCCGCCTCAAAACGGGTGGAGAAATCGTAAGTAATGTTTGAGGGCTGGAACATCAGACGGCACTCGCCATGGCCCTCATAGAAGGCTGTCTCTGCAGAATCGACAAGGCGGGCGATGACTTCTTTGGAATCATCGACCGAGAGGCGGTCGATGACGAGGAAGAGGGAGGAGGATGGGTCTAATGGGTTTGATGGGTTTAATGGGGTGGATGGGGAGAGGGAGGCGAGGTAATCATCGATGCGCTGGAAGTCGCCATTGACGAAGATGCGGGCGTAGCCTTCGAGGATATAGGCTTTGAGTTGCTGTTCGAAGGAGCGCCCCTCTGGGATATGCACAGGCGCCATGACCACAAAGCGCGTGCCTTTCGAGAACTCCAGCATTTTCTGTACCACATCCTCGGTGGTGTGTTTCCGGACTTCGCAGCCACTGACAGGTGAGTAGGTACGTCCGATGCGGGCATAGAGCAGGCGCAGGTACTCGTAGATCTCCGTGGTAGTACCCACAGTGCTTCGCGGATTGCGAGAGATGACCTTTTGTTCGATGGCGATGGCAGGGGGAATGCCCCGGATGAAGTCGCATTCGGGTTTGTTCATGCGACCTAAGAACTGTCGGGCATAACTCGACAGACTCTCCACATAGCGCCGTTGTCCTTCGGCATAGAGGGTATCGAAGGCCAACGATGACTTGCCGGAGCCACTGACACCGGCAATCACCACGAACTGGTTACGGGGGATGGTCACATCGATGTTCTTCAGGTTATTGACCCTTGCCCCCTTGATCTCTATCGCGTCGCTCATAGGATGCTTTTCACCGCTTCGAGCATACCAACGTGTTGGATGAGGTCGAGGTATTGGCGTACCAGGTCCGCGAGACCGGGAATCTTATTCAGGTCTTCCTGCCAGATAAACTCAGCGCCCAGTACGCCTACGGCCACCATCTGTGTATTACCTGTGGCCCAGAGACCATTCAACAGCGCGATGATCTTCGGGTCATCGTTGGGTACAATCTCCGTGCCATCGGCGCGTTTGCCACCTTTATAGTAGGTGATGATGGCCGCCAGTCCGAACACCAGTCCCTTGGGCAGTTCGCCCTTGCGCTGAAGATAGGTCTTCAGGCCAGGCAGGTCGCGTGTCTGGAACTTCGGGAAGGAGTTCAGCATGATACTTGTCACCTGATGATCCACATACGGGTTATCGAAGCGTTCCAGTACATCGGTGGCAAACTTCTCCAGTTCCTCCATCGGCAGGTCGAGCGTCTGCATCAATTCATCGAACTGTACCTTATGGATGTATCGGCTGATGACCTCATGTTGACAGGCATCGCGTACGATATTGACACCACTCAGGAAAGCCACTGGTGAGAGTACCGTGTGGGGGCCATTGAGCAGCGTCACCTTCCGTTTGTGGTAAGGCTCCTCAGAGGGCACGAACAACACATGCAGTCCTGCCTTATCGGCCGGGAACTCCTTGGCTATTTCCCTTGGGGCCTCGATGACCCAGAGGTGGAAGTTCTCTGCCTGTACCACGAGGTTGTCGCGGTAGCAGACCTTCTCCTGGATCTGTGCAATCTCGTTGCGTGGAAATCCCGGTACGATACGGTCTACGAGGGTGGCATACACCCCACAGGCGTCCTCAAACCATTTCTTGAAGTCGGCCCCAAGGTTCCAGAGGTCGATATATTTCTCGATACAGTCCTTCAACACATGACCATTCAGGAAGATCAGTTCACAGGGGAAGATGATGAGGCCTTTGGTGGGGTCGCCATTGAATGTCTGGAAGCGCCGATAGAGCAGTTGAACCAGTTTACCGGGGTAACTGCTGGCCGGCGCATCGTCCAGTTTACAGGCGGGGTCGAAGGCAATGCCTGCCTCTGTGGTATTTGAGATCACAAACCGGATCTCCGGTTGGTCAGCCAGTGCCATAAAGGCGGCGTTCTGCGTATAGGGGTCCAGTGCGCGACTGATGACATCGATGCGTTCCAAGGTGTTGACGGGCTTGCCGTTCTCGCGTCCTTGGAGGTTGACGTGGTACAGGCAGTCCTGGCCATTGAGCATATCCACCATACCTTTCTCAATGGGTTGTACCACGACCACAGAGCCGTTGAAGTCCGTCTTCTGGTCCATGTTCCAGATGATCCAGTCCACGAAAGCGCGGAGGAAATTCCCCTCACCGAACTGTATCACCTTTTCCGGCATCACGCTCTTCGGCGCAAACTGTTTATTGAGTGGTTTCATGTCTTTATTTATCTTGCTGAAACATATTTATGGAGTGTCTTACGCACGGCACCAGGACCGGCATAGAGTTCCTTCACCATGCCCTCAATCTGTTCACCGAGACCGGCCTCATAAAGATCAACGGCAAAGATATCCTTGCGGGAATAGAGTTTTTTCAATGGGCTCCAATCCTGATCGGGTTTACCGATTTCCAAAGGTGCTACGATGGCCTGCAGTTCTTCGAGCAGAGGATCGGGCGAGCAGTCAAACGGCGTCCCATCGTCCTTGATGCCTTTCAGATAACGGGCATAGCCTGCGAGGGTGAGGGGGATGAGGATGAGGTTCGACTTATCCAGACCACGGGCGATGTATTTCTTCAAGGTCTCACCGAAGCGGATGGGCAGTTTCTGACTGGTGTCACAGGCGATACGTTGGGGTGCATCCGGCATGAAGGGATTGGGCAGACGACGGTTGATGACTGCCCCAATGAACTCATAGGGATTGAGTACTCCCGGGTCAACCACTACTGGCATCGCCTCCATATAACCGATCTTCTGGATGAAGGGGCGCAGGTCCTCATCGGCCATCTCGGCGGAGATGAGCGTGTAGCCCAGCATACAGCCATAGAGTGCCATCGCCGTGTGGAGGGGGTTCAGACAGGTGGTCACCTTCATCGTCTCCACCTTATCAACGGTCTCACGGGTGGTGTAGAGGGCTCCGCCCAAGTCGAGTGGGGGACGACCATTGGTGTAGTTGTCCTCGATGACGAGATACTGCACTTCCTCTGCATTCACGAAAGGAGCCGTAAAGGTGTGCTTCTCCGTCTCGATATAGTCGTTATCCTCGAAGCCATCTGCTGCCAGCATCTCCTTCACCTTCTCGTGGGGACGAGGGGTGATCTTGTCGATCATCGAGCAGGGGAAGGTGATCTTCTTTTCATCCTTCAGATAGTCGAGGAAGGCCTTTTCCACCAGACCATCCTGTACCCAGCGTTCTGCATAGGCAAAGACGCCTGCCTTCACCTTGTCGCCATTGTGCGAGCAGTTGTCCATGCTCTGGATGGTGAGAGGGAGTTGTCCGGCCTTGAAACGCTCATAAAGTAGGGCACAGACCTTTCCCATCGCAAAGAGCGGTTTCAGACCACGTGCGAGATCTGCCTCATTATAGGTATAACCCTTTTCCGTGATGGTGAAGGAGATCATCTGCAAAGAGGGGTTCTTGAAGATTTCCACCAGACGGTTCCAGTCGGGGAACTGCGGATCGGCCTTCAAAGCCTCTGTGACACTGGCGATGACCTTCTTCTCGATGGTGCCAGTGGATTGCAGGCTCACCAATAGTGAGAGGTTGTTATACGGCGTGTAGGCCTTGTCGATGACCTCGAAGTCGAAGGTCTCAGCCACGATGACACCACGGTCATATTTCCCAGTGTTCAGCGCATCGTTGAGAATGGCTGCCGGGAAGGCGCGGAAGATGTTGCCACCACCGAAGTGTACCCAGGTGGGTTCCTTGGCGGTCTTCTCGCGTACCTTTGCGATGTCAAACTTCGGAAGCAAGTAGCCTTTTGCTTCCCACTCTGCGGCGTTGAATTTGCCGGAAATAATATCATTCAGTTTCATAACTTCAATTTTTCAATTTTACAATTCTAATCAAAGAATCCGGGTTGTTTGTAGGGGATGCCGAGTTCACGATCGACGGTGGCGAGGATGCCCTGTACCTGTCCGAGGGCGAACATACGACCTAAGAGCGTATAGCCAGCATTGTGGCCATGAGAAGACTCATCCATGATACCACCGGGTTGGTCGGTGAAGGTCATGCCATGATCCACACGCATAGGTAATGCTGGATTGGTTTTTTCGAAGATCTTGCAGAGTTCGATCAGGTCTGCACGCCCTCCGAGATGCGAAGCCTCGGTGAAGTCGCCATTGGGGAAGATGTGGCAGGAACGCAGATGGACGAAGTGCGTGCGAGCAGCAAACTTACGAGCCATCTCCACCACATTGTTATAGGCCCCTGCAGAGAGCGAACCTGCACAGAAGGTGAGACCATTGTGCTTGTTAGGTACGGCATCGAGGAACCACTGGATATCTTCTTCGGTTCGTACGATACGGGGCAGACCCAGTATCTCGATGGGGGGATCATCCGGATGCACGCACATGTTCATGTTGTATTCCTCGCAGGTGGGCATGATCGCTTCGAGGAAGTACTTCATGTTTTCACGCAGTTGTGCTTTGTCGATGCCCTTATAGAGATCGAGGAAGTCACGGAACTTCTGGATGGGCGCCTCATCGTTCTCGCTGAAATTGCCAGAGACAAAGCCCTGTGTCTTGATGATGATGTTCTCTACCAACTTATGCTCCTTCTCGGGTGTCATCGTCTTGGCCAGTTCATCGCACTCTGCGAGGACGTTGCGACCCTGACCCACACCAGCAGGGAACTCGAACTGTGCCCATTCCTCACGCGCCCCTTCGCGTTTCAGGATATAGATGTCGAAATAGGCAAACTCGGCATAGTTGAAATAGAGGTTGGTAGAGCCATTGGGATTCTCGTGCAACAGGTCCGTGCGTGCCCAGTCGAGTACAGGCATGAAATTATAGCAGATGCAGTGGATACCCTCTGCCGAGAGGTTGCGCAACGACTCCTTATAGACCTCAATCTGGTGGTCACGGTCAGGACCGCCATATTTGATGGTCTCCACCACTGGCAGACTCTCCACCACGCTCCAACGCATACCGTAACTTTCGATATACTCGCGCAGGTCACGTATCTTCTCCCGTGTCCACACTTCGCCGAGGGGTACATCATGCAGCGCAGTGACGATGCCCTCGACACCAATTTGTCTTAACATGGCAAGGGTGATCTTATCCTTCTTGCCAAACCATCTCCATGTTCTTTCCATAATTCAGCGTTTATTTCTCTTTTTGGATTTTGAAGTCGTTTTTGAAGTTGCCTTGCCCTTGGGTTTCGGTTTCCCCATGATTAGTTCACGGAAGTCCACCTTCGGCTGACTGTGTGCCGTCTCTATCGTGTAGACGGGACTGCTCTCATTGCCAAATCGGTCAACCGCAGTGACGGCATAGTTGAGTGATCTCCCGTTGTGTGGCACGGATATGGACTCGTCTCTGAGTCGGGTGGCTATCAGATTTTCTGCCTTGTCCGTGTTGACCGGATAGTCGGTTGAGGCATAGACATGATATAAAAGGTAGTTGCCTCCAGACTGATCCTTGGCACCATGCCATACCAGTCGATCGGCTGTCATGCCGCGTTGGACATCCAACTGTCGGGGTCTTATAGGGGCCTGTTTGCCGGCCCATGTCATCGGCGGCACGAGGGCAGGGATGGTATTAAAGTCTTTCGTGAATGTATAGATGTTTTTCGTATTATCTGTCAAGAACTTACTACGAAAGAACGTGCATCCAAGATCCAGTTCACGAAGCACATTCATCTCTCGCTGGATAACACTCAGGTCCCAGTTTTTCTCTTTAGGATGGAGCATATACACGGCCAGTCCCGGAGCAACAATACGTCCGTAGGAGAACTCCTTCCAGTTGACGGCAAAGGGATAGAAATGATTTCCCTGGAAATACATCATCGGGAAGAGCATATCCATCAGTCCGTCGCGCATCCACCCCTGTGCATCCTGACAGACAGTGGTATTCGCATTCCAGCCACTGCTCTTATAACGGGGCAGGTCATCATACTTGCCGATGGGTGAGCACGACACCTTCACCCAGGGCTTTTCGCCTTTCACAGCCCGATTGATCTTCCGTACGATGTCCGTGATATACTGTCGTCCCTGAGCACGTGACACCTTCAGTTTCCAGGTCTCCGGATAACGGATATAGTCGAGGTGGATGCCATCCACATCATAGCGTCGTGTCACCTCCCGGCAGAACTTCGCCAGATAGTCGCCTGTCTCCGGCTTTTCCGGATTCATATAACCCTCATCGCCAACCTTCACAATGAGTTTAGGGAGTTTCTTGCGCAGTTGCTGACAACCGTACGTGTTCCATTTCCCTACGGGGATGGTCACAATCCAAGCATGACACTCCATGCCCCGTTTATGGCACTCGTCGATACAGAACTGCAGGGCATCATAGCCCGGCGAGTTGCCAGCCTTACCGGTCATACAAGCGTCCCAAGGCTCCATCTCAGAAGGAAAGACCGTGGTGGCCCTGACACGCGCCTGAAACAGAATGGTGTTGATGTTCGCCTTCTGCAACTGGTCGAGGATCTGGATGAGTTCCTGTTTCTGCGTGGCGATGCTATGGGAGCGTGGCCAGTCGATGCCTCCGATGGTGGTCAGCCACACCGCTCTCACCTCATATTTCGGCGATGCTGTTTGCCATTGTTTGGGTTTGGCCTGCGTAGGTAGCGTCAGGATTAATAGGAGAAATAATTGTATAATCGTTTTCAAAATAATGCCTTTTTGATGAATTTTGGTGCAAAGATACAAAAAAAGCCACAGATTTCACAGATTATCGCAGATTATTTGTAATTTTGCCATGAAAATAGAATAAAACGATAAAAAACTATGATTTCATTTCTTTTGAGTCTTGTGGCTCTTGTGTTGGGTTATCTGCTCTACGGACGGTTTGTGGAACGCTTCTTTGGACCAGATGACCGTGTGACGCCTGCTGTTGCCAAAGCCGACGGAATTGACTACATCGTGCTTCCCAACTGGAAGATTTTCATGATTCAGTTTCTGAACATAGCAGGAACGGGGCCTATCTTTGGTGCTATTCTGGGTGCGCAGTTCGGACCAGTGGCTTATCTGTGGATTGTGCTTGGCTGTATCTTTGCAGGCTCCGTACACGACTATATGAGCGGTATGCTCTCTGTTCGTAACGGTGGTATTAACCAACCTGAAATCATTGGAAGTTATTTGGGTAAGAACACGAAGAATGTGATGCTGGTGTTTGCCGTCTTCCTGTTGATGATGGTGGGTGCGGTGTTCGTCTACAGCCCCGCTACCTTGATGCAGGGATTGTTTGCGGAGCATGCTCCGTCGGTGAACCTGCTGAGTGACAGCACATTCTGGATTATTGTCATATTTGTCTATTATCTGATTGCCACGATGCTGCCTATCGACAAGATTATCGGTAAGGTCTATCCGCTCTTTGCCGTCTCCTTGCTCTTTATGGCTGCTTCACTTTTGGTGATGCTGTTTGTCAAGCAGCCCAATATTCCGGAACTGTGGGAGAGTCTTCCTGGCGCAGCGCTCACACCCGATGCCGTCTTCCCCTGTCTGTTCATTACTATCGCCTGTGGTGCCATTAGCGGTTTCCACGCCACGCAGTCGCCCCTGATGGCCCGTTGCATGAAAAGCGAGAAGCAGGGACACCCCATCTTCTATGGCGCCATGATAACAGAGGGTGTCGTAGCACTCATCTGGGCTACCGTTGCCATGTACTTCTTCTATGACCAGCCTACACCGGGCTATGAGACGATGGAAGGCGGTAAGGACATTATCAACAAGGCTCCGAGCATTGTGAGCATGATTTGCGACAACTGGCTGGGGCTCTTTGGCAGCATCCTCGCTATCCTGGGTGTTGTGGCAGCACCAATCACCAGTGGCGATACCGCTTTGCGCTCATGCCGTCTCATCATTGCCGACTTCATCCACCTGGAACAGCGCAGCATCAGCAAGCGCCTCTATGTCTGCGTGCCGCTTTTCGCAGTAGTCATTGCTTTGCTCATTTGGCAAATCAACGATGCCAATGGATTTAAGACCATCTGGAGTTGGTTTGGCTGGAGCAATCAGACGCTTTCCGTCTTCATGCTTTGGGCCATCACCGTCTTTCTGGTACGTCAGAAGAAACCCTATATCATCACCCTCATCCCAGCATTGTTTATGACTGTGGTGTGTACGACCTACCTCTTCTCGGCACAATTGTTCAAACTTGACGGCGCCACCTCTGCCATCATTGCTGCTGTTGCCCTGATTGTAGCGCTGGCGTGGTTCGTCGTATGGTACCGTAAAGAAGTGAGAAGTGAGAAGTGAAAAGTGAGAAGTGAAAAGTGAAAAAGTGATATAATATGTTAAGTGTAGAAGAACTCGTTGACAGACTGATTGATCTGTCGTTTGCAGAAGATATTGGCGATGGTGACCACACCACGTTGTGTTGTATCCCTGAGGATGCGATGGGTAAGTCGCACCTGCTCATCAAGGAAGACGGTATCCTGGCAGGTGTGGAGATTGCCAAGGAAGTGTTCCGTCGTTTCGACCCCACCATGCAGGTGGAGGTATTGATGGGTGATGGTTCCCGTGTGAAGAAGGGCGACATCGCCATGATTGTCACTGGTAAGGTGCGCTCCCTGTTGCAGACGGAGCGTCTGATGCTGAACATTATGCAGCGTATGAGTGGTATTGCCACGATGACAGATCAGTATGTGCAGCGTTTGAAGGGTACCCACACCCGTGTATTGGACACCCGTAAGACCACTCCCGGCATGCGTATGCTCGAAAAACAGGCTGTGAAGATCGGAGGAGGTTGCAACCATCGTATCGGCCTCTTCGATATGATCCTGTTGAAGGACAACCACGTCGACTTTGCAGGGGGCATCACCAATGCCATCGACCGTTGTCATCAGTATCTGAAAGAGAAAGGTCTCGACTTGAAGATAGAGATTGAGGTGCGCAACTTCGATGAACTCCAACAGGTGTTGGATCATGGGGGTGTGAACCGTATCATGCTCGATAATTTCAGTGTGCCTGATACCAAGAAGGCGGTGGAACTCATTGCAGGTCGCTATGAGACCGAGTCGAGTGGGGGTATTACCTTCGATACCATCCGTGACTATGCCGAACAGGGCGTTGACTTTGTGTCGGTGGGTGCCCTGACGCACTCTGTGAAGGGCCTTGATATGTCATTTAAAGCCTGCGAGTGAGAATTGAAGAATTGAAAGATTGAAGAATTGAAGTTATGAAGAAGCGTTTATTGATCATAGGGATACTGACAGGTATTCTCTTACCTCTTACCTCTCACCTCTCACCTCTAAAAGCCTGTACCAACTTCATCGTGGGTAAGCAGGCCAGTGCCGATGGCAGTGTGTTCGTCACCTATAATGCTGACTCCTTCGGTGCTTTCATGCCCCTCTACCATTATCCTGCTGCCAAGCACCAGCCTGGTGATAAGCGACAGGTCTACGATTGGGACAGCCACAAATACTTAGGTGAGATTGCCGAAGCCCTAGAGACGTGGAATGTCATTGGTAACACCAACGAGTGGCAGGTCACCATCGGAGAGACCACCTTTGGCGGACGCGAGGAAATGGTGGATTCCACAGGCATCATCGACTACGGTTCACTCATCTATATCACCCTCCAACGGGCCAAGACAGCGCGCGAGGCGTTGCAGATCATGACCTCACTCGTGGAGCAGTACGGCTATTGTTCCGAGGGTGAGACCTTCTCTGTGGCTGACAAGGACGAAGCATGGATGTTGGAGATGATGGGTTGTGGACCTGACCGTACCAAGGAGGTTGGCCGTACTGTCTGGGTGGCTGTCCGCATCCCCGATGATGCCATTGCCGCTCACGCCAACCAGAGTCGTATCACCCAGTTCCTGGATGGTCGTTATACGCCCGTCAAGATAAAGGACCTCCTCAAGAAATTCCCCATAGGCGGTAAGAAACCCGTACCCAACCTCGTGGTCTATTCAGATAATATAATAAGGTACGCACGTACAATGGGGTGGTTTGACGGTAAGGATGCCGATTTCTCCTATAATGCCGCCTATGCCGCCCCCGACTTCTCCGGACGTCGTTATTGTGAGGCCCGTGTGTGGAGTTTTTTCAACCGTTTTGCCGATGACTTCTCGAAGTACGTGCCCTATGCAGCCGGTATTGAGAAGGACGCTGAACCCATGCCCCTGTGGATCATCCCCAACAAGAAGGTGACGCTCAAACTGTTGCGTGAGGCCATGCGCGACCATTACGAAGGCACTCCCTTTGCCCTCGACTCCGACATCGGAGGTGGTATGTTCGAGATGCCTTACCGTCTGTCGCCCCTTTCCTACAAGGTCGATGGCAAGGACTATTTCAATGAGCGTCCCACCAGCACCTTCCAGACCGCCTGGTCGTTTATCTCCCAGATGCGCTCCTCTCTGCCCCGTGAGATTGGCGGTTGCTTCTGGTTTGGCAACGATGATGGTAACATGGTGGCCTACACCCCGATGTACAACTGTATGACCCGTCTGCCGAAATGTTTCTCAGGCGAGGGTGCCGATGATATCACCTTCTCGATGGACAATGCCTACTGGGTGTGCAACTGGGTCTCGAATATGGTCTATCCCCGTTATTCGCTGATGTTCCCCACCTTGCAGGCTGTCCGAGACTCCCTCGATGCCTCGTACGACAAGTTGCAGGCACAGACTGAGGTACAGGCACTGGCCCTTGAAGGCGATGCACGTGTACGGTTCCTCACCAACTACAGTTGTCAGAAGGGCGACGAGATGATAGCCCGTTGGCAGCAACTCGCCTTCCATCTCATCGTGAAGTTCAACGACAGCGTGGTGAAACCCACCGACGAGAACGGTGCCTTCAAGCGTAACAAGTACGGTCTTGGTGAGCGTGTCAAGCGTCCTGGCTATCCTGAGCGCTACGCCCGCAAGATCATATCCGACCGATTAGCAGTACCTAAGGAATAAAAAAATCCCAGCCGCAAACGTGGCTGGGATTCTTTTTATAGGGTAGGGGATTATTCTCCCTTTTCCATCTTAGCCTTCAACTCAGCGAGTACGTCGATGTCGCCCAGTGTGGTGCTGGCAGCCACGTTCTCAATCTTTGGAGCCTCTTCCTTCTTTGCACGTGGAGCAGCCTTCTTGGCAGCAGCCTTCTTCTCCTCACGAGCAGGATCCTCGAAGGTACGGCTGTGAGAGAGGATGATACGCTTGCTGTCCTTGTTGAACTCAATCACCTTGAAGGGCAGTGTCTCACCAGCCTGAGCCTGTGAGCCGTCCTCCTTCTGCAGGTGCTTCGGCGTAGCAAAGCCTTCCACGTTCTCATCAAGTGCAATCACGGCACCCTTCTCGAGCAACTCTGTGATCTTACCCTCGTGGATAGAACCAACGGTATACTTCTCCTCGAACACATCCCAAGGATTGTCCTCCAGTTGCTTGTGACCAAGTGAGAGACGACGGTTCTCCTTGTCGATGTCGAGTACGATGACCTCGATCTCTGCGCCCACCTGTGTGAACTCTGAGGGGTGCTTCACCTTCTTGGTCCAAGAGAGGTCGCTGATGTGGATCAGACCGTCGACACCCTCTTCCAGTTCTACGAACACACCGAAGTTGGTGAAGTTGCGAACCTTGGCAGTGTGCTTGCTGCCCACAGGATACTTCGCCTCGATATTCTCCCAGGGATCCTCGCGGAGTTGCTTGATACCCAGTGACATCTTGCGCTCGTCGCGGTCGAGGGTCAGGATGACAGCCTCAACATCGTCGCCTACCTTCAGGAACTCCTGAGCGCTGCGGAGGTGCTGGCTCCAAGACATCTCTGATACGTGGATCAGACCCTCAACACCGGGCTGAACCTCAACGAATGCACCGTAGTCAGCGATGACAACAACCTTACCAGTCACGTGGTCACCCACCTTGAGGTCGGCATCCAGAGCATCCCAAGGATGCGGTGTGAGTTGCTTCAGACCGAGGGCGATGCGACGCTTCTCGTCGTCGAAGTCGAGGATCACGACATTGATCTTCTGGTCGAGTTCCACCACCTTGTGTGGATCGTCTACGCGGCCCCAAGAGAGGTCTGTGATGTGGATCAGTCCGTCCACACCGCCGAGGTCGACGAATACACCATAGGTTGTGATATTCTTCACGGTACCCTCGAGGATCTGTCCCTTCTCCAGGCGACCGATAATCTCCTTCTTCTGAGCCTCGAGTTCCTGTTCGATGAGTGCCTTGTGAGAGACAACGACATTGCGGAACTCCTGGTTGATCTTCACGATCTTGAACTCCATCGTCTTACCCACGAACTGGTCGTAGTCGCGTATGGGATGAACGTCAATCTGGCTTCCGGGCAGGAAGGCCTCGATACCAAACACATCAACAATCATACCACCCTTGGTACGGCACTTGATGAAGCCCTGAACCACCTCCTCTGCTTCGAGGGCGGCGTTCACACGGTCCCAAGACTTGCTCATGCGAGCCTTCTTGTGCGAGAGAAGCAGTTGACCTTTCTTGTCCTCTGCGCTCTCAACGTAAACCTCTACAGTGTCACCGATCTTCAGGTCGGGATTGTAGCGGAATTCTGATGCGGGGATGATACCATCGCTCTTGTAGCCGATGTTCACGACAACTTCTTTCTTGTCGAAACTGATGACCTTACCGTCAACCACCTGATGGTCGGCTACCTTGTTCAGGGTTTCGTCGTACGCCTTGTCAAGTTCTTCCTTGCTGATGCTTGCACTGGTGCCATTCTCGAACTCTTCCCAGTCGAAGTCCTGTAACGGCTGTACGTTCTTTGTTAAATCTGACATAAAATAAATACTGTTGCCCCTCGTTTGTTGTCAGGGCGGGGTCTGAACAGACGTTTATCAGACCATCTTTAAAGGGTTAATAATCCATAGGAGCAAGCGCCTGTTCCGGCCCCTACGACCCCTTTAGGGGTCAAAAACGGGTGCAAAGGTAGTTATTTTTATTGAGTATTGAACATTGAATATTGAACATTATTAATAATATTAGGAAAGATTAACAAAAAGAGGGCAAATTCTCACGAACTTACCCTCTCTCTATTCAGAAACAATAGTGTTATTATTGCATTATGTAACTTCCTGTGTTGGTTATATAATACCCTGCGGTCATCATCGTGATAACCTTGACTTTCGTCGAGCTTACACGATGCCCTGAGCCATCATGGCCTTGGCAACCTTCATGAAGCCGGCCACGTTGGCACCCTTCACGTAGTTAATATAGCCATCCTTCTCAGTACCGTACTTCACGCAGTTCTCGTGAATGTCGTTCATGATGCGCTTCAGGTAGTTGTCTACCTCCTCAGCGGTCCATGACAGACGCTCAGAGTTCTGACTCATCTCCAGACCAGATACTGACACACCACCGGCGTTAGAAGCCTTACCCGGAGAGTAGAGGATCTTGGCATCCTGGAAGATCTTGATAGCCTCAGGCAGTGAAGGCATGTTGGCACCCTCGGCAACGGCGATCACACCGTTCTTCACCAGAGCAGCAGCCTCGTCACCGTTGATCTCGTTCTGTGTAGCGCAAGGCAGTGCGATGTCGGCCTTCTCGTACCAGGGGCGCTTGCCCTCGAAGTACTTGGCTGTGGGATACTCCTGTACATACTCCTTGATACGTCCACGCTCCACGTTCTTCAACTCCATGATGTAGTCGAGTTTTGCACGGTCGATACCATCGGGATCGTAGATATAACCGTCAGAGTCAGACATCGTCATAGGTATAGCACCGAGTTGCAGACACTTCTCGGCAGCATACTGTGCCACGTTACCGGCACCAGAGATCAGCACCTTCTTACCCTTGATGTCGATGTTGCGGGTAGCGAGCATCGAGCAGAGGAAGTAGACGGTACCATAACCTGTAGCCTCAGGACGGATCAGTGAACCACCGAAGGGGATACCCTTACCGGTGAGCACACCCTGGAACTGGTGGGTGAGTTTCTTGTACTGTCCGAACAGATAGCCAACCTCGCGGCCACCTACGCCGATATCACCAGCGGGAACGTCCTCATCGGGACCGATCACACGATACAGTTCATTCATGAAGGCCTGGCAGAAGCGCATCACCTCAGCGTCGCTCTTACCACGGGGCGAGAAGTCGGAACCACCCTTGGCACCACCCATTGGCAGTGTGGTCAGTGAGTTCTTGAAGGTCTGCTCGAAGGCGAGGAACTTCAGGATACCGAGGTTCACGCTCTTGTGATAACGGAGACCGCCTTTGTACGGGCCAATGGCGTTGTTGTGCTGGATACGGTAACCCATATT
>JAGCRH010000045.1 GCA_017964785.1 Prevotella sp. | reverse complement strand
GCCATCTCGGCTAAGGTGTAGCACGGCGTACTCACCGTAGAACTCCCGAAACTCGTTGAGGAGAAAGTGAAAGTCTCTCGCCAGATAGATATCGCATAAAGGAATTAAATAAAGATCCCCGCCAAACGGCGGGGATCTTTATTTTTGTCTTATTGCTTGTCGAGGGCTGCGAGGTTCTCGGCAATCATCTCGTCGGTAACGGTGTAGTTCTGCAGGTCGCCCTTGATGAATGACTCGTACGACGGCATGTCGATAAGTCCGTGGCCGGAGAGGTTGAAGAGGATGACTTTCTCCTCGCCAGTCTCCTTGCACTTCTTGGCCTCGCGGATGGTGGCAGCGATGGCGTGGCAACTCTCGGGCGCAGGGATAATACCCTCAGTGCGTGCGAAGAGCATACCGGCCTCGAAGGTCTCGAGTTGCGGGATGTCGACACCCTTCATGTAGCCGTCCTTGATGAGTTGGCTGATGATCATACCAGCACCGTGGTAGCGTAGGCCGCCAGCGTGGATGTTAGAGGGCTTGAAGTTGTGGCCCAGGGTGTACATCGGCAGCAGAGGCGTGTAGCCTGCCTCGTCGCCGAAGTCGTAGCGGAACTGGCCACGGGTGAGTTTCGGACAACTGTCGGGCTCGGCAGCGATGAACTCTGTGTGGCGCTCGCCGCTCAGGTTGTGACGCATGAAGGGGAAGGCAATGCCGCCGAAGTTGGAACCGCCGCCGAAGCAGGCAATCACGATGTCGGGATACTCACCGGCCATAGCCATCTGCTTCTCTGCCTCCAAACCGATAATCGTCTGGTGCAGGCCCACGTGGTTGAGCACGGAGCCGAGAGTGTACTTACAGTTCGGCGTGGTGGTGGCCAACTCAACAGCCTCGGAAATGGCTGTGCCCAGAGAACCAGAGTGCGTGGGGTCCTTCGTCAGAATGTCCTTACCGGCACGGGTGGACATCGAAGGAGAACCTGTGACCACGGCACCGAAGGTGCGCATGATGCTGGAGCGGTAGGGCTTCTGCTGCATGGTAATCTTCACCTGATAGACAGCACAGTCGAGGCCGTAGATCTTGGCGGCGTAGGAGAGGGCTGCGCCCCACTGACCAGCACCCGTCTCGGTGGTGACGTTCGTTGTACCCTCCTGCTTGGCATAGTAGCACTGGGGCAGGGCGGAGTTGATCTTATGCGAACCTAAGGGGTTCGTCGATTCGTTTTTGAAATAGATGTGTGCGGGTGTGCCAAGAGCCTCTTCGAGGGCATAGGCGCGCACCAGCGGGGTAGAACGATAGAACTTGTACTTGTCGAGCACTTCCTCAGGGATATCTATCCAACGATGCTCTGTGTCAAGTTCCTGTACGCAGCACTCACGGGGGAAGATGTGTGCGAGGTCGTCGACGCCCAAGGGCTGCTTCGTAGCCGGATGGATGGGGGGCATCGGTTTGTTGGGCATGTCTGCCTGAATGTTGTACCACTGTGTTGGGATCTCACTCTCTTGGAGGATGAATTTCTTTTGTTTAGCCATGATTTTAAGTTTTTGGGATTAAGATATCCGCTGCAAAGATACTTAATATAATTAAGAATGAAGAATTAAAATTTAAGAATTTTGTTTTTTTTGCAAAAGACTCTCCATGAACTCCTTGGGCTGAATGCCGAACTGCTTCTTGAAACAGGTGGAGAAATACTTCGGGTCTTGGAAACCGACATTGTAGGCGAGGTCGCTCACACGCAGGTTGGGATTGGATTCGGCTAGGCGGTAGGCTTCCTTCATGCGGATGTCGCGGATGAAGGTGCTGACGTTCATGCCGGTGATGGCGCGGAGTTTGTTGTAGAGGGTTGACGAACTGGCTCCCATGTCGGCAGCAAAGGCGTCGCGGTCGTAGTCGGCATCATCCAGATGGGCGTGTACGCAGGCGGCTGCTCTTCTCAAGAATTCCTGTTCGGGGGTGGGGGCTGCTTCCTGTGCGATGTCGTCGCTTGGCCGTTGCGTGAACTCCTGCTGGGCGCGCTTGCGGTTCTCGATGATATTGTCGATGCGCAACTTGAGGTCGCTCAGGCGGAAGGGCTTTGTCAGGTATTCGTCGGCACCAATGCGGAGAGCCTCTTGTTGATCTTCTTCCTGGGTCTTCGCTGTGAGCAGGATGATGGGCAGATGCTTGTAGTTGTCGTCCTCCTTAATGGCCTGAGTCAGTTCCAGACCGTCCATCTCCGGCATCATCACGTCGGAAACGATGAGGTCGAGGTCTGTCTGGTGGATGATGTCGAGGGCCTCCTTGCCGTTGGGGGCTGCAAACACGCGGTAGTGCGACCTCAGCATGTGCTGCATCAGCATGAGCAGTTCTGGATTATCCTCCACGATGAGAATCTTATAGGCATCTTCATCGTCCGTTTCATCCATAAAAGCACCGATGTTGACGTCAGGGATGTCAGGCTTGAAGTCGATGATGGTGTTTTGGGGGATGTTGAAGTCTATCTTGTGCTCCTCGTCGATCTGTTCGGGCTTGAAGGCTTCCTTGGTGATGGGTAGACTGAGGGTGAAGGTGGTGCCCTGGCCCTCTTCGCTCTCACACTCGATGGTACCGTTATGCAGATAGACCAAATCGCGAGTCAGTGCCAGCCCCAGACCTGTGCCGAAAGTCTTGTGGCGACGGTATTCGCCGTCGTAGAACCGTTCGAAGAGGCGTTTCATCTTTTCTTTGGGGATACCACTGCCCGTATCGCGTACCTTAATATATATATAGTCGTAGTTTCGGCTGGTGTGTACATCGAGGCTCACCTCACCCTGTTCTGTGTATTTGGCGGCATTTGAGAGTAGGTTGTAGATGATTTTGTCGAGTTTGTCGGTATCAATCCAACCCATCATGCTTTGGGGTGTGCAGTTGATGGTAAATCGCAGGTTTTTTTTCGCCATCAACGGTTCCAGGCAGAGTGCTGTGTTGTGAATATATTGCATGACATCACCGTTGGCCACTTTCAGTTTCAGTTCTCCCGCCTGTGACTTGCTGGTTTCCAGTATCTGTTGCAACAGGCGCACCATACGCTGGATATTCATCTGCATCATGTCGTAGTCGTGGGTGTGCTGTGGGGCTTCCTCACGCAGATGATCCACCGATGCGGAGATCACGGTAAGCGGGGTGAGCAGTTCATGGGTGATGTTGGTGAAGATTTTTCCCATTTGCAGACGCTGCCTAACCTTGGTATTACGGCGGTGCAACTCTCTTCCTAAGAAGAAAGCAGCGATTCCGATGGTTAAAATCACGATAAATATGACCTCCTGAAGGTTCATGATGATTCGTTTTGTTGGGACAAAAGTAGAAAAAAAACTCGAAAAAGCGATAAAAAACCAAGAGAAAGTGCGTTTTTGAGGCAAAATAAGTGTATTTTCCGTGATTTTAGGTAGAAAAATCGTCAAATAACGCATTTTCTACCTATATTAATAATATCTCAACCTAACTTTGTGTTTATTATACTACTTTTGCATCAGAAAAGATTTTTAATGGTTAAGGTTTATGGTTGATTAATTTAGTTTTTTAAAGTTAACAAAGAAAAAGGTCCGTTGTGAAACGGGCCTTTTTCAATTCTATTAATTCTGCAAAAACACTCTATCTGTTCAATAGGAATCGTTCTGCCTCGATGGCGGCCTGACAACCGGAACCGGCTGCTGATATCGCCTGGCGATAGACGGGGTCGGCACAGTCGCCTGCAACGAATACGCCAGGGATTTTTGTACGTGGCGTGCCGTCAATCTTCTTCAGGTAGCCAGTCTCGTCGGTATCGAGCCATTCCTTGAAGATGTCCGTGTTAGGCTTATGACCGATGGCCAGGAAGAAACCGTCGATAGCAATATCCACCAGTTCCTCATCGGGTTCTCCCTTACGTTTCACCAGATGGGCACCTTCTACGCCGTTCTCGCCAAAGAGTCCGATGGTGTTGTGCTCAAAGAGTATTTCGATGTTCTCTGCCTCTTTCACTCGCTGTTGCATCACCTGAGAGGCACGGAGGAAGGGCTTGCGCACAATCAGATAGACTTTCTTGGCAAGGCCCGAGAGGTAAAGGGCATCCTCGCAGGCTGTATCACCGCCGCCAACGACGGCTACAGTCTTCTTACGGTAGAAGAATCCGTCGCAGGTAGCACAGGCGCTCACACCCTGTCCGTTGTATTTGCGCTCATCGTCGAGTCCGAGGTATTTGGCAGAGGCACCTGTGGCGATGATGACGGTGTCGGCAGCAATCTCTGTGCCGTCTTCCGCCGTGCAGAGATAAGGGGCCTTCGAGAAGTCTACCTTCACAATCTCACCATCACGGATGTCCGTGCCGAAGCGCTCAGCCTGTTCTCTGAGGTCCATCATCATCTGGTTGCCATCGACGCCTTGCGGATAACCAGGGAAATTCTCCACCTCGGTGGTCTGTGTCAACTGCCCACCGGGTTGCATACCACTATATTCTATAGGGCTGAGGTTAGCCCTTGAGGCATAGATGGCTGCAGTATATCCGGCTGGTCCGCTACCGATAATCAAACACTTCGTTTTTTCCATGATTATAAGAGTCCTTCAATCTGCTTTGCAATGTTCTCTGTCTTCTCTGTGGGCTCGAAACGTGCTACTACCTGACCTTTTTTATTGATCAGGAACTTGGTGAAATTCCATTTGATATCTGGCTTCTGCTTGTAGTCGGGGTCGGCCTTCGACAGCATATCGTCGAGGATGTGGGCAATCGGGTGCTCCATATCCCAGCCGGCAAAGCCCTTCTCGTTCTGAAGGAACTTGAACAGGGGGTCTGCATCCTCGCCATTGACCTTAACCTTTTTGAAACGGGGGAATTCTGTGCCGAAATTCAGTTTGCAGAACTCATGGATGCTCTCGTCAGTGCCGGGAGCCTGTTGTCCGAACTGGTTACAGGGGAAGTCGAGGATTTCGAAACCCTCGGCGTGATACTTCTTGTAGAGAGCCTCCAGTTCGTCGTACTGGGGAGTGAATCCGCATTTTGTGGCAGTATTCACAATGAGCAACACTTCATTGGCGTATTCTTTCAGGGATACATCCTTGCCTTTTCTGTCCTTGACAGAGAAATCATAAATGGTTTTCATTTGCTATTTATAAATAATGTATAGTTTCTGCGGGTACAAAGATAATGATTTTATTTGGTATTAACAAATTAATTGCAAAAAAAATGCGTCAGAGGCATATGCAACTACCTTTGACGCACTTTTTAATCTGTTGCGGCTATTGTTTACTTCTTCGCAGCCTTACCGTAGCGGCTCATGAACTTATCAACACGACCTGCGGTGTCAACGAGTTTGCTCTTACCAGTATAGAACGGGTGAGAGGTACTGGAGATTTCGACTTTTACCACTGGGTAAGTTTCGCCTTCGAATTCCACTGTGTCATTCGTCTTTGCTGTGGACTTCGAGAGGAACATATCGCCGTTGGACATGTCCTTGAACACGACGGGGCGATAGTTTTCTGGATGAATT
>JAGCRH010000044.1 GCA_017964785.1 Prevotella sp. | reverse complement strand
ATTCCGCAGCACTTTAGTTTAACTTTCTTTATAAGTTCCTGAGCAACAAAAAGTTCTTCGACGCGCGAAGCGGCAAAGCCGAGCGGCTCAGGATTTTGCCATGTCAGATTTTTCACTTACCTTAGTGCTGCAAATCAAGACAAGCAAAATCATCAATGACATGGCAAAGGTACGAACTATTCTTGAAAAACCCAAATATTTGGAGGTTTTTGTGGTGTAGAATATTAAAGAAAGTTAAAGTAAAATTTGTTATCGAGGAAATTTGGGGTTTCGTCGATAAATATCGATGAAAGCCTGAAAATGACCAAATTAGCGATTTGGTAGTATTAAATATTTGTAGTACTTTTGCAGCCGTTTTGCAAATTTGTTGCATATAAATACGGCTAAAAAGAGTATAAAATCAAGTATAAACCGCCATTTAGGCACTTAATTTTAAAGGATAATGAATAAAGAATTTCGATTAATTTACGACGGGCATTGTATGACGCCTATGATTCAGAAACTTCAAGATCTGAAGGATGCATTTTCAACTTACAACAGGGTAGATCCTGATCCAGTGGAGCCCAAAATTATTTTCGGTTATACGTAGATAACGCTTTTTGAGGAAATAACAGCATTTTTAAATGAAAAAGATATAATGTAGGTTTATTTTATATATCTGTAAGAAATTATAAGGTTCGTTGGCGTACATTTATTCTATATTAACCGTAATTTTGCAACCGGAATGAAAGAACTGTTAGCAATCATAATAACGGTGTTGTTTGGGTTGGCGTCTGTGTCGGCCCAGCGACGGATGGTTGTTGTGGATGCTGACTTGAAGGTGCCGGTACGCGATGTGCAGGTCTATACCCCTGAGGGTCTGGACACGCTGACGGCTTGGGACGGTACCTTCGTCGTGCCGGATAATTTCAGTCGTCTTAACTTCCATCATCCCCATTTCGAACAGCGTTACATCCTGCCGTCAGAACTCCGAGGCGACACCATCTGGCTCTTGCCTGTCTCGAATGTGCTGGGTGAGGTTATCATCTGGGGACGAAGACGTTTCGACGAACGGATGCAGAACATCCTGAAACCCTCGCCCGAGCAAGCGTTGCTCAATCAACTGCCGCAGGCCGTTCCTTCCGGCCCGAATGTGTTGGCACTGGCAGGCTGGCTCTATAAAAAAACCATCGGCAAAGCCGTCGAAAAGCGCTCCCGTCGCAAGAAACATCAGAAGGCCATGCGTGAGAAGGAAGAAGAGTATCAGCGCAAATGGGATCTGCTCAAACCTTAATTATTTAAAGGTATATTCCGTATAACTCTCGTTGCGGCCATTCATGCGGAGACGCTTCATGGCTGAGGTCTTGCTGTCGATGACAAGCACGAACGAGGTGAACATCTGGCGCTTCTGGGCAGAAGGCGTAATGGTGATGGTCTGCTCACTGCCTTTTGTCGTGGTGGTGATGTCGTTACCCGTTGGGATGGCCTGACGGTTGATGACGGCTTTCAGCACGGCATGGAAGGTGGCAAACTGCGGATTGCTCTTGCTGTCAGTCACATGTTTCTTGCCTTTCTGCGTCATGGTAAACTTCGTGCCATCCATGATGAGTTGGTCTTTGCCCCCGTCTGTGGAGATGCAGATATACTCCGGCTTGCGGATGGTCACATCGCCTGTTGCCACCACATCGGTCTTGACAGCCTTCGAGTGACTGACCTTCGTGACAGACTGCTGGGCGTTGGCACAGAGTGCAAAAAGTGCGAAAACGATAACGAATAACTGTTTCATGTGTAGAGTCCTCCATTGATTGATACGACATTACCCGTGATATATCCAGCCTTCGGCGATACGAGGAACGCCACCAGGTCGGCCACCTCCTCAGGGGTGCCGAAGCGGTTGGCTGGGATCATCTTCTTCAATTCGCCCTCGTCGAGACCCTCCGTCATATCCGTCTTGATGAAGCCCGGGGCTACGGCATTGACGGTGATCCCCCTTCGGGCCACCTCCTGTGCCAAAGCCTTTGTGGCAGCAATGATACCACCCTTGGCAGCAGAGTAGTTGGTCTGTCCGGGCAGCCCTTTCAGTCCGCTGACACTCGCCATATTGACAATGCGTCCGAACTTGTGTAACTGCATGGCAGGTATCAGGGGCTGGGTGACATTGAAGAAGCCCGAGAGGGTGATATCCACCACACGGTGCCAGTCGTTTTCCGGCATCAGTGCCAGGACATTGTCGCGACGGATACCGGCATTGTTGACCACCACCTCGATATAGTCCTGAGGATGGCGCTGCTGCCAGTCAGCGAGTGCCGTCTTGGTCTGTTCGGCATTGCTCACATCGAAGGGCAGTATCTCCCCGTTGTTACCTGTCATCTCCAAGGTCTTCTGTGCCTCTGCCTCATTGCTGGCATAGTTGATGATGACCTGATAGCCCTCCTGGGCCAGTCTCACGCAGATGGCCCGTCCGATACCTCGGCTGCCACCCGTTACTAATGCATATTTACTCATAATCTACTGTTCTTTATCGTGTCTATTGTGTTAAATGCAGTCATCGTGACCCCCTCCAATCCGTGCAGCACCAGACTCTGTCCCGTCAGGAACAGGTTGGGTACAGGGGTCTTTGGCGACAACATGGTCAGCAGGGGCTGGCGACAGTCCTTTCGGATGCCAAAGGCCGAGCCACAAGGTGACAGCGTATAGTCGCGCCAGGTGAGAGGGGTACTCGTGTATCGTTTTGCAATCATGTTCCGCAGTTCGGGAATCACCCTTTCTGCCAGTCGGATGCACTCGTCTGTCATCCGTTCTTTCTGCATCTCATAGATCTCGCCACGTCGTCCGATGCTGGTAGCGTCCCAGGGTTCGCAGAGTGTCCACGACATCGGGGTGAGGAGGTCTATCTGCCTGGCATAGTCGCCCTGGTCAGGCACCCTGCAACTGATCATCACGCCTCCGATACTCCCTGTCTCCTGTGCGAAAGTCCACACGTTGGCTTTTCGGTACACGTATTTGTTGTGGTTGAAGTAGGGTAGGGTGTCAGGCTTCAACACCAGTGAGGCTGTAAACATTCCGAAGGTATTTTCCAAGGCATTGATGCGTCGACGGAAGATGCCTTTCAGCGTGTGCAGGTCCTTGATCCATCCGAAGGTCAGTTGGGGGTGGACATCGCTGATGAAGATATCACCTTCGTAGGTTCTGCCGTTGGGGCATTTCGCAGCCACGATCCTTCCGTCCTGACTCTTTAACTCCCTGACTTCCGCCTGGCAAATGATCTCGCCCCCGAAAGCCTGGATGTCCTTTACCAGTGCGTCGACTATCAGACTGCCACCGCCTTTCAGGCGCCAACTGCTCTGGATATAACTGCTCATGCTGTGGGCGAAGTTGAAGAGTGGCAACGACTCCTGCCGCAGTTCCATTTTCAGGGCTGTGCCGGAGAGCACGTTGATGAGCAACGGGTCGTGGAAGAGTGATTTCAGATAGTCGTAGGCGTTTACCTGACTGATCTCCTCCATAGGGGGCAGGTGTTCCAGCATCTCCACATACTGCCTGAGCGCATCCTTCTCTTGTGGGAAATATTCGCCCAATGTCTCGGCAAAGTGCTGGAAACCCTCGGCTAAAGGAAAGGTCTGCTTGCCGATGGTAATCCTGTCGAAACCGTCAGCATCCAGCCTGTGCCAAGGCAGTCGCATCAGTCCTAATTGCTCAAAGGCGGCGTGCAGGGGCTGGCCTTCTGCCAGACCTCCCACATAGTGCAGTCCCGTGTCGAAGTCCATGTCACCACGACGGTAACTCTGCAAACAGCCTCCTGGCTGTGCATGGCGCTCCAACACCAGTACCTGTCTGCCGGCCTGTGCCAGTTGTCTGGCACAGATCAGACCTCCCAGTCCACTGCCTATGATGACCACCTCGTACTTCATCGCCCTATCTTCTTAAACACCGCAGGTTGCAGCACGTAGGCCAGAATGATGGCGGAAAGCAGTCCGACGAGGGTAGAGAAGCCTACGCTGCGGATGGCGGGATGACTGGCAATCAGCATGCTGCCGACGGTAGTAATCAGTGTGACGGCACTCAACAGGATGGCCGTCTTATGATAGTGTAACTTGTCTGCGTCTTTTGCCGTCAGCCCGTTCATCACGAAGATGCTGTAATCCACACCGATACCGAAGATAAACGTAGAGATGATGATGCTGATGAGGTTGAACCGTACATCGCAGAGCACCATGTATCCCAGTACGATGAGCCAACTGAGCAGGATGGGCATAAAGGCCAGTAGCGTATGCTTGATATTGAAATGGAAACTCAGGAGGAGCACCACAAACACGAACAGCATGGAGAGCCATTGCAGCACGTTGAAGTCGGCATTCATCTGGAGCAGGGTGTCTGTGGTATAGTAATAGGTGTCGAGCACCAGCAGGTTGGGGTTGCTGCTGATGGCATCACAGATACGGATATAGTCGCTCTCACTGCTGCGCACGGAGTCGTTGGCACAGCGTACGGAGGTGAAACAGAGGTAGTTGCCGTCGTACGACCGTTCCATCAGCGTCGACTGGTAGCCCTCCGGTATCAGTCCTGCGGCATAGAGCGAATCTGGCTCAAAGTCACGGGACGCTGTCTCGAAGAAGGTGTCGAAGGCTTCTGCGTTGAGATCTGCCTGTGGGGCTGTCTGTGCAATGAGGGTACGTACGTTGGCGAGTCTCTCTGGTGTCCAGAACTCTTGCCAGGCCTGGATGCGCTCCTGCTGGACGTGCATCGGCACAAATATCTGATTGGTACGGGTGTAACTCTTCACCAGTCCCAGTTGTTGCAGCGAGTCGAGTTTCTGGTCGAGGATGGCAAAGTGCTCAATGGCTTCCTCCATCGTTGTGCCTTTGCTGGCAAAATACTTGGTCTTGTCGCCCGTATAGGTCTTTTCCCGTAGCAACTGCTCGGAATATTCCGTCATGTCGTCCAGATAGCCCAGATTGTGCATATCGGCATCAAAACGGGTGCCCCCTACGAGGTAGGCACCTACGCCAACCACAATAAACAAGGTGACGCAGACCAGCAAGGGCTTGTTCTGGTCGAAGGGATAGGTGTTGATCAGGTCGAGCCACTTGAATGAGGCTGGATTGGTCTTGTTGCTGAGCATCTGTGGCAGCCAGATGAGTGAGAATAGGGTGGTGCCGAGGATGGCGAAGGCGGCAAACAGGCCGAAGTCCTGCAAGAGGGCCGTATTGATGAAGATGAGTCCTGCGAAGGAGCCGATGGTGGTGACACAGCCCAACAGCACGGGCTTCACCTGGTCGCGCAGCATCTGTTCCCCATCGCCTACATACTGGTGATGCGTCAGGATATGGAGCACGTAACTCAGGGCCACACCCAGTACCACACCACCGATGCCTAAGGCGAGCAGAGAAAACTCTCCTTTGAGCCAGTACATCATCGACAGACCGAAGAGGGTGCCGAAGGCGACGGGCAGGAGGAGTAGGGGGATGGTGTCCCAGCGACGGAAACAGAACAGCAGGAACAGCAATACCAGAGTCAGTGCGCCTGTAATCGTCGTCGTCAGGTCGTGCTTGATCTGCGTCGAGTTGTAATAGCCGCTGGCAGGTGTGCCGTGATAGGTGATACGGACATGGGGCTGGGTGGTGGCAAACTGGCTGATCAGTGTGCTCAGTTGTTCAAAGAGTGCCGAGCCCTGTCCTGTGTTTGTCGAGGAGAAACGGGGCGTGAGGAAGGCGATGCAGACGGTAGAGTCAGGCACAAAGAAGTGGTTGTCGATGGTCTGGTAGGTGCCTGCACTGAGCAAGGGCTTCATCTGCTCTGCCAGCACATGGCGCATCCCCATCGGGTCCATCTCTATCAGTTCCGGAAACAGGTCGCCCACCTCACTCAACAGGTCGTCGTGGTTCTGCTGCATCTGCCTGACAAAGTGCTCACGGGTCAGCAACGTGTCGAACTGGGCGTAGGCCGTGGTGTCAATATACGCAGGCAGGTGTTCCGACAGATAGTCAATGCCGCTAGGCAGCAGGTCTTCATCCAGACGATAGAACAGGTCGCCTATCACGGAGTCCTTATCCTGCGCCAGCAAGGAGTCTACGAAGGCGTCGCATACGGCTGTGAGTACACTGACATCCGTGCTGTCTTTAGCCTCGAACAACAGGAAAGTCTTATCCTTGATTTTCAGGTCGGCAAAGGCCAGTTTAGTGGTGCCGTCCTCATTCTTCGACGAGGGCATCAGTTTGTTGATATCCTCTTCGAGATGCAGTTGTGAGGCGAAATAGCCGAAGCAGGCAAACAGGGCCACCATCGACAGCCAGCAGACCCACCGGTGGTTGCGGAAATAGTGATAGATATGGATGAAGACGTCCGTCATGGCATCATGAAGATTTTGAGTTGTGCCTTGGCTATCAGTTCCTCGCCGACACGACTCTCACCCGTCGCTATCGTCACATTACCGAACGTAAACCCAAACTCAATTGCGGTACACACCTTCTCATCTGCCTTGGGACGGCGCTGGCATTCGAAGTGCTTCACCTCGCCGATGAGTCCCACAGGCGGCTTTTCCAATTGCTGCGCCAAGGCCTGATAGCCCATCAGGGCGGAGCACGACTGGGCGATATGCTCTATCAGTCCCGTCTCCGACATCGTACCGTCGGGCAACATGAAATAGGTGTCACGGAGAACGGTAAAGGCCGTGACGGCATGGGTGTCGTCGACAGCCTCTATCTCATCCACCATGATAAACGGCTCCCGCTGGGGGATCAACCGCTTGATGTCATCGGCTTGATACCTCATGCAGGGATATGTTGCTCGATGTAGTCGTACAGGTCGCTGAACGACTGTATCTTGTGCAACTCTGCCACAGGGATGTTCACCTTGTAGTTCACCTGCAACAGGGCCACCATATCTACCAGACTCAGACTGTCGAGGCTCAGGGTCTCTTTGATGTTAGCCTCTGGGGTGATGTCCGTGACATCTACTTCAAACTCGTTGGCGAGCAGTTCATTCACCTGCTCAATAATCTCATTTCGTGTCATTGTTTTATAAGTTTTTTACGATTAATGTCGAATTGGTTCCTCCGAAACCGAAGGAGTTGCTTAGGAACTGGTCGAAGTGTATCTCCTTCGTTTCGCCGAGCACGTTGATGCAACAGGTCTCTTCGTCGGGGTTCTCGAAGTTCACGCTACCGGCAATGAAGCCGTTCTTCATCATCAGCATCGAGTAGATGATCTCCGAGGCACCTGCCATCCACATCTCGTGGCCCGTCTGACTCTTCGTCGAGGTCACAGGCACCTTGTAGTCGCCGAAGGCCTGTGCGATGGCCATGGCCTCACGGGCATCACCGATCTTGGTCGAGGTGGCATGGGCGTTCACATAGCCGATCTCCTTGGGGCTGACGCCGGCATCTTTCAGACAGAGTTCCAGCGAACGGGCCGGGCCTGCCACATTGGGTGTCGAGATATGGTCGCCATTGCCGGAGAAGCCCCAGCCCACGATCTCCGCCAGGATGGGAGCCCCACGGCGCACGGCACTCTCGTAACTCTCCAGGATCACCGTGGCGGCACCACCGCCAGGCACCAGTCCGTTACGGTCACGGTCGAAGGGACGACTCGCCTTTGTGGCGTCATCGTCGTCGCGCAAGGCAAACGACTGGATGCCGTCGAACGAGGCCACGCCGTACATATTCGCCTCCTGGGCACCACCGCAGACCACACACTCCTGCAAGCCGTTACGGATGAGCAGTGCGCCGAGTCCGATCGACTGCGACCCGCTGGCACAGGCTGCCGAGGCAGTCAGGTTGATGCCTTTCAGGTGGAACAGACAGGCCAGGTTCATCGTCACCGTCGAGTTCATCGACTGGAAGATGGCTCCACTGCCGCAGGCTGCCGTCGAACCGGCATTGCGGAACTTGTCGAGGGCGATCATCGTGGCCTCGGCCACTGAGTCGTTGCCATAGATGATACCCACCTCATGCTGGTCGATATAGTCCATGTCCAGACGGGCGGCCTCCAAGGCATCCTTCGTTGCCATATAGGCATACTGTGCCTCCTCGGGCATGAACTGCCGCTGGTTGCGGCCGATAAACGGTTTCAGGTCGGGGCGTGGCACATCGGCTGTAAACGGTGAACGGAAACCTGCGTCCACACGTTCCTGACTCTTGATGATACCACTCTTTCCTTCGTACAGGGACTGGCGCACCTCGTCGAGCGTAATGCCCAGGCACGACCATATTCCCATTCCAGTTATAACTACCCTATTCATTTACAATTTTACAATTTACAATTTACATTTTATTTTTCAATTGGGTTGATTTTCCGATTTCCAGGGCGTAGCAGCGGCGTCGCTTCACGATCTCCGGATGCAGGGGCTTCCACTGCGAGAGTTCGCGCACGTTGTCCTCCAACTGGGGCCCTGTCTCTGCCCAACGGAACCCGTATTTATTATAGATAGGTATCAGGTCTTCGAAGAACAGCGCATTCACGCCGTAGCCCTGCATATCGGGACGCACGGCTATCAGCAGCATCTCCGCATTGTCCTCGGGCTTCCATTTCAGCGCCTTCAACAGGTGATACCACCCTAAGGGCCACAGACTGCCATCGGCCTTGCGCATAGCCTGCGAGATGCTGCCCATCGTGACAGCCACACCCACCACCTCGTCGTGCTCGTCGACGATGACAGGCACCAGTTGCAGGTCTATCACTGGCAGGTATTGGTGCAGGAAGTGGTCTATCTGCTCGTCCGAGAGTTTGGAGAAACCGAACAGCGGCGTATAGGCCTCGTTCAGCAGATGGAACACCTTCCGGCCGTATCCCTGACGGATCATGCTGGGCGTCACCTTGATCACCCTCAGCCCCATCTGCTCCTTGCAGTACTGGGCCACACGCTGGTAGCGGGCAGGTATCTCCTGGGGGATATTTATGCGTATCTGCACCCAGTCCACCACCTTCTCCAAGCCCAGTGCCTCCATGTGGCGGGGGTAGTAGTCGGGGTTGTAGATGGTGTTGATGGAACCCGTCAGATGGAAGTCCTCCACGAGCATCCCCTCCTTGTCGAAGTCGGTGATACCCAACGGCCCTTGCAGGGTGTCCATGCCCTGTGCCTGGCCCCACTCACTGACGGCGTCAATCAGTGCGCGCGACACCTCGATGTCGTCGATGAACTCGATCATCGAGAAGCGCACGCACTTCTCATTCCAGTGCGCATTGGCCTTCTTGTTGACGATGCCCACGATACGGCCCACGGGCACTTCGTGGCGATAGGCCACAAAGGGCTGTATGACCGAGAACTGCATACCAGGATTTTTCTTGGGGTTGAACAGGTTGCGAACATCGTTGGCCAAGTCGGGCACGTATTGCGCCACACCGCTGTAAATGAACTTTGCGACATCCACAAAGTCATTCATCTGGCGGCGGTTTCCAACCTTGAAAATCTCTATGCCTTTTTTACGCTCCATACGTTTCGGGCTGCAAAATTACACATTTTTTGTCTAAAAACAACCTTCTTTCCTCTCAAAAGTCGTTTTGTTACACATTTTTATTATTAAAGGACACTTTTAATGTAAAATCAGACATCACTGGTATTGTTGTATGGCTTTTAATGTCTTCTGACGGCCAATGGCTATCAACTTCTCCGACTTGTCGAAGTCGAAACCGCCATAACGGTTCATCTGAATGTCCACAAGTATTTCGGGCTTCATCAGTTGAGCCATCAGGATGGAGTTCTGACGAATCATCATCGAACTGGTACGCGAAAGCACCGTGTAGTAGTTGAACTCGATGTTGTCAGGTATCAGACGGTTCAGTATCTGTGCTTTCAGCGATTTGTCGCGCTTTCGCCGTTCCGTCAGTTCGTGCTGCGTTTCCCACTGGGCAGCGTAGTCGTGGCCACTCACGTCCACGCCAACAAGGATGTCGCCCTCGTGACGCGTCACACGGTTCATGGGAATGGGATTCAGCACGCCTCCGTCAATGAGAATCATTCCGTCGCGCTGTACTGGCTCGTAAAAAGAGGGTAGGGATATGCTGGCACGGATGGCATCGAACAGGCGCCCTTTGCGGAAAACGACTTCGCGACCAGCCTTCCAGTCGGTAGCCACAGCACAATAGGGTATCGGCAGTTCCTCAATCAGCACATCGGGAACGAACTCCATGATGGCCTCGATGATTCGCGTCCCCTTGACCAGATGGTTCAGACTGAGCGAGAAGTCGGTCAACTCCAGCATTTTCTTTCTGTCGATGGTCTTCATCCACTCACGAAACTCTGCCAGTTTCCCTGATGCATAGACACCGCCGATAAGCGCCCCCATCGAGCAACCCGCAACGGAGGTGATACGGAAGCCTTGTGCCTCCAGTTCCTCAATTGCTCCGATATGCGCCAATCCTCTCGCTCCTCCGCTGGACAAGACCAGTGCAACGTCTCTTTTTTCTATTTGTTCTGTCATATTATTAAACCGTAATTTCTTCCTGCTGTTTCATAAATGTCGTATTCGACTGCAAAATTACTCAATATTTTGTAAATTTGATGTTCTATTTGACTACAAATTTGTTCCTTTTGACGTCGAAAGGTAAAATGTAGATAATTTGGAGTGAAATAGAACATCTCCTCTCCCTCCCCTTGTACCTCGCGATGAAGTGAACCTTATTAAAATAAATAACACTATCTTTGCAAAATAATATGCAAACAAACTGTTTTGGAACAAAATATTATTGTTTTTCGATAATTTAACATCGTTTTCCATTGCCATTTCGAAAATTCTATTTATCTTTGCACCGAAATTATTTATCGTATAACAATAAAACTTTCTGAATTATGAACAATAAACTAAAAATTTACAGCACGCTGTTTGTTGCAGTACTCATCATTTTGGTTGTAACCAACGTTTTCTATTTCCACGAGTCCATGTGGTATGCAACTCCTAATGACAAATTGGAATTTGTGGATTGTCCGCCCGAGTTTATGACTCGTGAGACACTTCCAGACGGTAGTGTCATCACCACCAATCATGAAACATACGGCTATGAAGTCTATGTGGCGCCAAAAGACAAGTTCAAGCAAAAGTCGCTTATCTCAACGGCAAAAATGTCAGACAGTGATGGGGTAGAGTTGCAGACCTACATGGTGGAGATGCAAAAAGTGAAACTGTCTGTTCCCGCCTCGCAAAAAAGGTTCTTTAATGTTCTTTTTGTCGTTTCCGTCATCACATCCGTCGTCGCACTCATTGTGATTGTCTGGATACTTAGTTTGGTGATTAAACTGATCCGCAACATTCGCAGGGGCAATATCTTTGTGACGCAAGTATCCAAATACCTCGAAATCACAGGTATCCTGCTCAGCGCCCTTTACCTGTATCAGACGATTGTCTGTTACGCCATCACGCGTTATAATATGTATCATATTCAGTTGGCCGACTATTATGTTGTGTTTAAGAATGACGCTAACAGTATGTTTATCCTCACTGGTCTGGCGCTGATGATTATCTCGCAGATCATCCTGATGGGTAAGGATTTGAAGGAAGAACAGGAACTAACCATCTAACAGTAAAGCCTTATGAGTATCATCGTAAATGTAGATGTGATGATGGCAAAGCGTAAGATGTCGTCGCAGGAACTGGCCGAGCGGATCGGCATCACCCAGGCCAACCTCTCCATCTTGAAGACGGGTAAGGCAAAGGCCATCCGATTCTCTACCTTAGAGGCTATCTGCAAGGCCCTGGACTGTCAGCCGGGCGACATCCTTGAATACAGCCCTCAATGATTCAAAAAAACGGATTGATGTTTGGTCAGTCCGATTTTTTCGAACTCACAAAATAAGACTCCCACCTTATTATATATAGGAGAGCGGAAGGGCTTAACTGTTAAATAGATATAATTCTTGGCAAAAACTTAGTACTTTGTATTGCAAGGTACTAAGTTTTTGCTTATCTTTGCACCCGAAATGATTAATTTGTCTCAATTATGAATATCGAGAATGCAAAGTCACAGATGCGGAAAGGGATGTTGGAGTACTGCGTACTGCTACTCCTGAAACACCGTCCGTCGTACGCCAGTGACATTATCCAACAATTGAAGAATGCGGAACTGCTCGTGGTGGAGGGAACACTCTACCCACTGCTGACCCGCTTGAAGAACGACGGACTGCTGCAATACGAGTGGCAGGAATCGACGCAGGGACCTCCCCGCAAGTACTATGCCCTCAGCAAAGAGGGGGAACAGTTCCTTGAAGGGCTCGACGGCGCCTGGAATGAACTCGACAACACCGTGAATTATCTCAAAAACATCACACCACAGTTGTTAGAATTGAAGAATTGAAAATTGAAAAATTGAAATAATATGAAGAAGAACATTACCATCAACCTGTGTGGGCGCCTGTTTCAGATTGACGAGGATGCCTACGAACTGTTACAGCAGTATATTGAGTCGCTCCGTCAGTCGTTCGGACATGAGGAGGGCGGCGAGGAAATCGTCAACGACATCGAGGCCCGTATCGCCGAGTTGTTTGAAGAACTGAACCAGCAGGGCATCGAGGCCATCACCATCGAGCACGTGAAGGATATCATCACCCGTATCGGTAAGCCGGAGGAACTGACTGGCGAGGAAGAGAAGAACGACGGCGAGAACAGCGGACATAAGTATGACTCGTTCCACACAGCCGCCCAAGGTATCAAGGACAATTTCCGTGCGAGGACAGCCGGTAAGAGGCTCTACCGCAATCCCAACGATAAGATGCTGGCTGGAGTGCTCTCCGGCATTGCTACCTATACGGGATCGGATGTCACGTGGTGGCGCATCGGCTTTGTGCTGTTGCTGTTGGCTTCGAACTTCTTCCTGGCACCCATACTCCATCTGTTCCATTTCGGATTCTACTTCCATGTGAATCTGGCCTTCGTGATTCTGTACATCGTGCTGGCCATCGTGCTGCCTGTGGCTGAAACACCCAAGCAGGTGCTGGAGATGGAGGGTAAGGATGTGACGCCACAGAACCTGGCGGATGTGGTGATTGAGGACAAGGAACCCGTGCAGCGTCGAAGGGGTTGTCTGGGGTCGGTCTTTTCCGTGATTTTTTCTATTCTCGCTGCTTTCTTCGTGGCTATCGCTGCGATAGTAGGGGTGGTGCTGTTGGTGTGTCTGTTGCTGATCATCGTATCGCTGGTGGTCATCTTTACCGTTCCGTCGGTGGGAATGCCCCTGCCCTTCGACTTGGATCGTCTGGACTTGCCCATCCTGCTTGATGTGCAGCCCTGGATTGTGATTGTCTTCATCGTGGGTCTGATACTCGCCCTTACCATTCCTCTCTATGCCATCGGACACATGCTGTTCTCGAAGGCGGGCAAGGTGCAGCCGATGGGTATCGGACAGCGCATCCTGTGGATTGTGTTGTGGGTGGCATCGCTGTGCTGCCTGATCCCGGCACTCGTCTGGATAGAGGAGCAGGAGCACAAGGAGTATCAGGAACTGATGTGGAAGAAGTATTCCTATCAGGGTGTGATGATGAGTCGTGAGGATAAGAAGTTCCTGCGTAGGGAAGGCTGGAAGGTGATTAAGGCAGAAAACTGTGCACATCTGACTTCCAGCGGAGAACATTGGAGTGGTGATCCCAATGCCCGTTATATCGACGCTTGGAACGAAGACTGCGAGGAGGTGTATCAGGCAGAGCATACGGGACAGGTGGATCCTGGTATCTATCGCTTGGACTGCTTAGTCCGTGCTGAAGGCCCCGGTGCCTTCATCTATGCCAAAACAGGCAATCAGACGGTACTCAAACAGATTCCGGCCTACGGTAATACGGGTGGTGAATTCGTGGATCAGTGTCGCGAGGAAATGGCCAAAGCACAGAAAAAGGATTCAACAACGGAGAAGAGACTTCGCAGTACGACGACCTTCGATGTGATGGGTATTAAGTTCTATATCAATGATTATGAGGAGAATAGTTCCGAGGGTTCGTCAGGCTTTTTTGGTGAGGGCAAGGGCTGGTCGCTTGTCAGTATCGACAGTCTCGTGGTTGCCGACGGTACTATCACCTGGGGTGTCTCTACCGATGAGAAATTTACGGGTGAGCCCTGCCGTACGCAGTGGTTCTCTGCCACTGGTTTCAAAGTGACGCGTATCGGAGACCTGCCGAAGAAGTGAGAAGTGAAAAATGAAAAGTAAAGATATGAAGAAACTATTATTATCAACCGTGATGCTGGCCTTCGTTGCAATGACGGGGCAGGCGAAAGAGGTGGTGTGGGATCAGCCCACCATCGAGTATGGAACCAGTAATGGCGACGGATTCTTCAATCTCGCCCTCGACGTGACGAAGGTGGAGTTGAAGGACAACGAGACCGTGGTGTATATCACTGCACAGCAGCGGTCGGACTATCCCGACTTCTGGTTCAGGTTTGCAGAAGACACCTATTTGAAAGTAGGGGAGCAGCGTTTTACTGTCACTTCTGCCGACGGTATCGAACTCGGCAAACAGGAACAGTCGCACAAGGACGGTAAGCGTGATATGGCGTTTCACTTTCCGCCGCTGCCCAAGGACACCAAGGCATTCGACTTCATCGAGGGCGACGGACAAGGCGCTTTCCAGATCAAGGGCATCAAACCTGTGGAGGAGCGCTGGAAGCAAATCTTCCCATCCTACTGGCGAAACGACCAGGGCGACTGGAAGATCGCCTTCTTCGAGGACTGTGCCATCTACGACTGCAAGTTCTGGGATTACAAGCAGTGCAACGTGAACCAGAAGACTGGCGAGGCCGAGATTGTGATGACAAACGGCAACGAGGCATTGAAGGTGGTGATAGGCAAGGACAAGAAGGGTCAGCGCCAGATACAGATTGGCAGCGAGAAGAAGGTCTATTCTATGATTACTGGTCGTTTCCTGCCTGACTACCCCACGAAGGACACCCGTGAGGGCTTTGTGGATACCGGCTATAAGGAGGATACCGTTACCGTCATCGGCTGGATCAAAGATATGCCGGAGCACTACAAGCAGCTGAAGACTTTCGACTTCGGTTATACAGACCTCTTTACGGACAAGCAGCAGTCTGTCAGTGCCGATCTGGACGAGCAGGGTCGCTTCACGGTGAAGATTCCGATCGCGAACAGTACGGGGTTCTACATTGATTGGCGCCGCTGCTTTATCCGCACGATGTTCGAGCCGGGTAAGACCTATTTCATGCTCTACGACTTCAAGGAGGGACGCCGTTTCGTTATGGGTGAGGACTGCCGCCTGCAAAACGAACTCTTCAAGTATCCGCTCGACTGGAAGACCATAGATTTGTATGATGGTGTGGAGAGTGCCGGCAAAGGCGGTGAGGAACTCTTTGAACCCTACATCACCTCGGTCGATAGTCTCCTCAAGGCACAATACGCCAACATCGATGCACTCTGTGAGCAGCATCCTACGCTCTCCACCCGCTTCAACTTTTATAGAAAAGGTAACACGCTGGCGCAGCAAGCACGTGCCTTCGGACAGGCCCGCTTCCGTGGGAAAGGTATGCAACTCTCTGACCATGCCCGCCGCTATGCCTACGACACGTTCTGGACGAAGATGGAGAAGCCTTATACACTGCATCGCGACCTCGGTGGTTTCCTACGCGACTATATCGACGATGCCTCAAGTGCACGTAATGCCGTGTTTGCTTACAGCCTCCGTGACAACTACAAGGAATTCGCCTCCAACGACGAGGAACTGGCATTGCTCACACGTTGGGCTAAATGGATAGATGAGGTCTCTCCGCTCGTCGAGGCAGAACCCACCATCGAGGCAAAGATACGTAAATCCAAGGAACTCGACTCGCTGAATGCCGACTTGGTCAAGGAGGTGGATAAGATCGTCAACGCTCCGAAAGCCTCGAAGATTGTCAGTGGCGGAATGCTCATCAACACCTTGAAACAACATGTCCTGACACTCGACTCACTCGGTGCCAATCCCTTTATCAAGGACGTCTACCTTGGTCGGCAGGCATTGGATCATCTTGACCATGAGCGCATGTCGCTGCTGCCCTACGTCATGGACACGTTGAGGACCATGATCCACAATCCCATCTGCATGGCGATGATCGAGAAGCAGAACGATTACTACCTCGCCATCGAGAACCGTGAGTTCGACAAACTCGTGTTGAAATCGTCGGATAATCTTGCTGACCTCTCTGAGGGTGAGGCACTGCTGAAAAAACTCGTCGAACCCTACAAGGGTAAGTTTGTGCTCCTGGATATCTGGGGCACCTGGTGCGGTCCTTGTAAGGAAGCACTGAGTCACTCTACGGAAGAGTACGCACGCCTGAAGGACTACGACATTCAGTATCTCTATCTGGCCAATCGCAGTCCACAGGATTCGTGGGAGAATGTCATCAAGGAGTATAATGTCAGCGGTCCGAATGTGGCCCACTACAATCTGCCAGGAGAGCAACAGGAGGCCATCGAGCGCCACCTGAACGTCCACAGTTGGCCTACGTACAAGCTCTTTAATCGCGACGGCAATCTGTTGGATCTCAACGTTGACCCACGCGACCTTGAAAACCTTGCCAGGTTGTTGGATCAGATGAAATAAACGAATAAGGTGTGGCTCGGTTGGAGTCACACCTTATTATATAATGTAAGCCAGTTACTTATTTTCCACGCAGGGCGGCGATGCTTTCCTTCAAGGCAGCAATCTTCTCCTCGGAGTCGCTCTGCTTCTTGCGTTCAAGGGCTACCACCTGCTCAGGGGCGTTGGCGACGAAACGCTCGTTGGAGAGTTTCTTCATCACACCGGCGAGGAAACCTTCGAGATGCTGTAACTGGGCCTCCATCTTGGCAATCTCTGCCTCTACATCAATCATGTTACCCAGAGGCACGGCAAACTCGTCGGTACCTACCATAAAGGCTGAGGCGGTGGCATCCTTCTCGGCTACCACAGAGATATTGTTCAGGTTGGCCATCTTTTTAATGCATAATGCATAATTCATAATGCATAATTCATCGGCAGGCAATTTGCTGATCACCTGCAAATCGAGTTGCTCCTTCGGGGCAATGTTCTTCGAGGCACGTACCATACGGACACCAGAAACAATCTGTTTAACGTTCTCGATCTGGGCAGCGAGTTGGTTGTCTGCCTCAGTGGGATCGGGGAGTTTCAGACTGTCACGCATGATGCTCTCACCATCCTTGCGGTCGTAGAGGTGCTGCCAGAGTTCCTCGGTGATGAACGGCATGAACGGATGGAGCATCTTTAATAAGGTCTCGAAGAACTCGAGGGTCTTGTCGTAGGTGGTCTTGTCGATGGGCTGTGCTTCGCCGTTGATGTAGGCAGGCTTCACCATCTCCAAGTACCAGGATGAGAACTCGTCCCAGAAGAGTTTGTAGACAGCCATCAGGGCATCAGAGATACGGTATTTCTTGAAGTGGTCGCCGATCTCAGCGTTGGTCTGGCGTAATTTTGCCTCGAACCACGAGGTGGCAATCTTACCAGTCTCGGTCTGTTCGATGTCGGCAACCTTCCAGCCCTTCACCAGACGGAAGGCATTCCAGATCTTATTGTTGAAGTTGCGGCCTTGTTCGCAGAGAGCCTCGTCGAAGAGGATGTCGTTACCGGCAGGGGCGGAGAGCATCATACCCATACGCACACCGTCGGCACCGAACTTCTCGATGAGTTCGATGGGGTCGGGGCTGTTGCCGAGTGACTTGGACATCTTACGTCCCAGTTTGTCGCGAACGATACCAGTGAAATAGACATTCTTGAAGGGGTACTTACCCATATACTCCTCACCAGCCATAATCATACGGGCCACCCAGAAGAAGATGATATCCGGAGCCGTCACGAGGTCGGAGGTAGGGTAGTAGTAGTTGATTTCCTCATTGCCGGGGTTGTTGATGCCGTCGAAGAGGGATACGGGCCAGAGCCAAGAAGAGAACCAGGTGTCGAGGGCATCCTCATCCTGACGCAGGTCGGCATCAGTTACCTTCGGATCCTTCTGCTGAGCCAGTTTCAGGGCTTCCTCACGGGTGGTTGCAACTACATAGTCGTCGTTCTCGTTGTAGTAGTAGGCCGGAATACGGTGTCCCCACCAGAGTTGGCGCGAGATACACCAGTCCTGAATGTTTTCGAGCCAGTTCTTATAGGTGTTGACATATTTCTGTGGATAGAAATGCATCTCACCATTGAGTACGGGCGGCAGGGCGATGTCGGCAAAGTGCTTCATCTTCAGGAACCATTGTAGTGAGAGGCGTGGTTCGATGGCGGTGTCGGGGTTGCGCTCCGAGTAGCCCACCTTATTGACATAGTCCTCAATCTTCTCCATCAGACCTGCCTCCTGCAAATCCTTCGAAATCTGCTTGCGGCAGTCCATACGGTCCATGCCCACGTAGATAGGAGACTGCTCAGAGATGGTGCCGTCAGCATTGAAGATGTCGATGGTTTCGAGGTTGTGGGTCTTACCCAACATATAGTCGTTGGTATCGTGGGCAGGTGTCACCTTCAAGCAACCCGTACCGAACTCGATATCCACATAACGGTCCTCGATGACGGGGATCACACGGTTCACCAGAGGCACAATCACCTTGCGGCCCTTCAACCACTGGTTTTTTGGGTCCTTGGGATTGATACACATGGCGGTATCACCCATGATAGTCTCAGGACGGGTGGTGGCAACAACAGCGTAATAGCCTTTGGCATCCTTGTGGATGATATTGCCTTCGGCTTTCAGGGCTTCCTCATTATCGAGGGCCTTCAAATCTGCCACGTAGTATTTCAGGTGGAAGAGATGACTCTGTTCCTCTTTATAGATGACCTCCTCGGTAGAGAGGGCGGTGAGGGCCTTCGGATCCCAGTTCACCATACGGAGTCCACGATAGATGAGGCCTTTGTTATAGAGGTCAACGAACACCTTGATGACACTCTCGCTACGCTTCTCGTCCATTGTGAAGGCGGTACGGTCCCAGTCGCAGGAAGCACCTAAGCGACGCAACTGCTTCAAGATGATGCCACCGTGCTCGTGGGTCCAGTCCCAGGCATGCTCCAAGAACTGATCACGGGTCAGATCATGTTTCTTGATACCCTGCTCTGCGAGTTTCTTCACCACCTTGGCTTCCGTAGCGATAGAGGCATGGTCTGTACCTGGTACCCAAAGGGCATTTTTGCCTTCCATACGGGCTCGGCGGATGAGGATATCCTGAATGGTGTTGTTCAGCATGTGTCCCATGTGGAGCACACCCGTCACGTTGGGCGGTGGAATCACGATGGTATAGGGTTCGCGTCCGTCGGGTTTACTTGAAAAAAGTTTGTGGTCCAGCCAGTACTGGTACCATTTGCCTTCGACCTCTTTTGGGTCGTATTTGCTTGCTAATTCCATATATTTGTTTGTTATTTCTATGCAGAAAAATGGTAAAATCTTAAAAAATCGCTGCAAAATTAGTAAAATTCCACCGAAAAGTAGTATCTTTGCCCCAATAATTTAATGTTTATGCACACAAAAGAAGAAAAAATGCAGGCTTTCGGTCGCTTTCTCGACGTGTTGGACGCGTTGAGAGCCAATTGTCCGTGGGACAAGAAACAGACCAACGAGAGTCTGAGACCCAATACCATCGAAGAGACCTACGAACTCTGCGATGCCCTCATCAAAAATGATATCCATGACATCTGCAAGGAATTGGGCGATGTGCTGCTGCATATCTGTTTCTATGCGAAGATCGCTGAAGAAAAGGAGCAGTTTGATATGGCGGATGTGTGCAATGCGCTGACTAAGAAGATGATTACCCGCCATCCGCATGTCTATCATCCTTCACAGATAGATGCCGAAGATCCCAAGCCTCTGCCATATGTCCCTAGCGACCTTGCTTTTCCTAGTGAATCTGAAAAGCCCACCACCGTCACGCAGGTCTTGGAAAACTGGGAGCAGATCAAACTGAAAGAAAAAGACGGCAATGAGTCTGTCCTCTCTGGGGTGCCTGAGGCCCTGCCGAGTCTGATAAAGGCCTATCGTATTCAGGATAAGGCCCGTAATGTGGGCTTCGACTGGGAACAGAAAGAGGATGTATGGAAAAAGGTGCGTGAGGAACTCGACGAGTTGGAGGCAGAACTGAAAAAGGAAGATAAGGAAAACTCGACGAAGGAACTGGGTGATTTCCTTTTCTCCGCCATCAATGCTGCCCGTCTGTATAAGTTGAATCCTGACAACGCCTTGGAGATGACCAACCGCAAATTTATTGATCGATTTAACTATATAGAGGCACATAGTATCAAAATTGGTAAACCATTAAAAACCATGTCTTTATCCGAAATGGATGAACTATGGAATGAAGCAAAGAAAGTTTTAAAAAATTAATCATAAAGGATATGAAGAAATTAGCATTTTTCGGAATGATTGCTGCCTTCGTCATGACGATGGGCAGTTGCGGTGGCGGTGCTCAGCAGCCACAGCAGGCAGTGAAAGAAGAACCTGATTCTGTGGAGGACTATATGCCCTTCGACCAGACCATTTATGGCCTTTGTGGTAATGGGACAGCGATGAACACCCTCCAATTGTTGACTGACAGTGGTGACACACTGAACCTAGATCTGACTAAAGCACAGGAAAATGGACAGGTGTTTGGTGGTCTGCAAGCCGGTGATCGTATGGCTGTTCTGCCAAATAAAGCCAAGACGGAGGCAGTGATCGTCATTAACCAGAACACCCTGTTGGGTGACTGGGTGATGCCAAATCCCATCGACGGCAGTTCTGAAGTGGGTATCCGTATCAAGGAAGGTGGTGTGGCAGAAAGCATCGACCAGAGCAGTATCATCTATAAGACCTGGAAGATTTACAATGGTAAGTTGGAAATCCTATCTCAGCGCGAAGGTGGTGGTGATATGGAAGAGGTGAACCTCTACGAGATCCTCCTGTTGGGAGCCGACTCTCTGGTGTATAGAACCAGTGGTGTGGAGAAACAGGACGAGGAAACCTTCGAGTACAGCCGTTGGAAGGAGAAGCCTGCAATGGATCTGCACGGTCTGCAACTGGAAGACAGCGGTGACGAGTTCCGTATCGACCATTAATCTCTGTTAAGACTTGGAACCGTTTAAGGTACATATTTTAGGGTGTGGAAGTGCGCTTCCCACCCTTCGTCATTCTGCGTCGTCGCAGGTGGTGGAGGTGCGTGACAAGGTGTTGATGCTCGACTGTGCCGAGGGTACCCAGATGCAACTCCGTCGTTGTCGGGTGCGCTTCACGAAGTTGAGTCATGTTTTCATCACCCATCTGCATGGCGACCATTGTTTCGGATTGATTGGGATGATATCTACCTTCGGTCTTTTGGGGCGTACAGCCACGCTCCATATCCATGGACCACAGGAACTGGGGCCGATGTTGCAGAGTCAGATTGATTTCTTTACCCACGACCTGGGGTTTGAGATAGAGTTCCATCCTGTGGATACAACCCGAAATGCAATTGTCTACGAAGACCGCAGTGTGACGGTAGAGACCATTCCCTTGCAGCATCGTATGCCTACCTGCGGCTATCTGATCCGTGAGAAACAAGGGCTGCCGCATATCCGTCGGGAGATGATAGACTTCTATCAGATTCCCACCAGTCAAGTTAACAATATCAAGAACGGCGCTGACTGGACCACTGCCGATGGTGAGGTGATTCCCAATGACAGACTGGTGAAACAGGCTGATCCTCCCCGTAGTTATGCCTATTGTACCGACACCCGCTATATTCCGACCTTGCATGAATTGTTGAAGGGGGTCAATACGCTTTATCATGAGAGTACCTACGGTGAGGATCGCATCCAATCGGCAGAAAAGTACTGTCATTCGACGGCTCGTCAGGCAGCGTTAGTAGCCAAAGAGGCTGGGGTGGGGAAATTGTTGCTGGGTCATTACAGTTCACGCTACGAAGATGAGAATGTGCTGCTTGAAGAGGCGAAAAAAGTCTTCGAGAATACCTATTTGACCAACGAAATGGCTGTTTTTGACGTCTAAATGGTATTTTTTGCCTTAAAAATTTGGTTGTTTCACGAAAAAACACTATCTTTGCACAAATTATAGACTATTGCGTATGACAAAGCGTATACTCATTATATCGTTCACGATGGCTTTATCCTGCCTCGTTCCCGTTTTAACCAATGCGGCTCCTGCCTATTTTGCAGGTGTGATGGAGATGGCTGTGGAACAGGATGTCACTATTACTTTCAGTGATGGTTTCCTTACCGTGATAGGTGCGGAAGGACAGACATTGGAGATTGTCTCCCTGACTGGAAAGAAGATCATGGATGTGAAGGTGGAAAGTCCTGCACAGAAGATAGAACTTAATATTCCAAAAGGGTGCTACATTGTGAAGGTTGGCAAGGTTGTGCGCAAGGTCTCCGTTCGATAGCATGTTTGCTTGCTGTGTCTTGCGTGCTTCTGGCTTCCTGCGTTGAAGGAAACCACGAACTCACTGAGGCAGACCGTTCAGCATTTGGAACTTTTGTTGATTCGATGGACACTTCTCTCCAAGGGAAGTGGTTCAATCGTATGGGGGTGTCGCCAGATGCCGACTCCCTGTTGTCTGTCTTGCTTCGTGAACTGCCGGCCAATGGTCTTGATACCGCTGCTTTCAACATCTCCCAGATAGCCGAAGACCTGAGGACTGTGCATCTTCTCGCCTTTGACTCTGTTGGGGTGAGCATCAACGAGTTGCTACCCCGTCTCGATTCCCTATTGTCGAAGGCATACATCTGTTATGTCACAGGTCAGCGCTATGGCTTCGTGCAGCCCGAGAAACTATTCAATTCCCTGAATATGAAGGCTGACAATTCTGGCTATGCCCGTCTTTTCGATGAAGAGGTGAAGAAGCCGGATGCGAAGGAAGCGGAGCAGAAACTGATGTCGGATGAAAGGATGAGCCATCTCTTGGCCTCGCATCCGGAGGGGTATGTCTATCAGGCTTTGCAAAAGCGACTGGCACAGACTACTGATAAGGATCAGCGCCACAAGATTGCCGTCAATCTGGAACGTTGCCGTTGGCAGATGAAGCGTCCTCATGAGACGGAGCGCATGGTACTGGTGAATATCCCCTCCCAACAACTATGGGCCGTCTCTCCTGACTCCATACTCGATATGCGTATTTGTTGTGGAGCCACGACGAACAAAACCCCCTTGCTGCACAGCGCTATCAGTTATATGCAGGTGAATCCGGAGTGGATCATTCCACAGAACATCGTCAAGACAGATGTGGCCCATCATGGAGGCGATTCCGCCTATTTCGCCCGTCACAGATACTATATCGTGGAACGCAGTTCTGGCGATACGCTGAATCCTGCCGAGGTCACCTCGGGAGAGATGTTGTCTGGTCGCCTGCGTGTCGGACAGAAGGGTGGGGCAGGTAACTCCTTAGGGCGTATCGTCTTCCGGTTCCCGAACAATTTCTCCGTCTATCTCCATGATACCAATAATCGGGGTGCTTTCAACAGGGACAGGCGTACCCTCTCGCATGGCTGTGTCCGTGTGCAGAAACCTTTCGACCTGGCGTGCTTCCTGTTGCCTGATGCAGATGATTGGACCAAAGACCGTCTGCGCATCTCGATGGATATCCGACCTGAAACGACTCAGGGACAGATCTATGTGCGTGAACATGCCGGCGACCCGAAGCCCTTCCGTCTGATGTCCTATCAGGATGTGAGCCCCAAGGTGCCCCTATACATTATTTATTATACAGCCTATCCCAATCCCAAGACGGGTGAGGTGGAACTGTGGCCCGACCTCTATGGTTACGACCAGGCCATCAGCCGTGAGATGGGCTCTATCCTATTGTAGACAGAAAACAAATGGACAAGAATAGCGACCAGCAGATCAAGGAACTTCTTTCGAATCCCGATACTCAGCGTAGGGGATTTGAGATGATGGTACGCCAATACAGCGAACAGTTGTACTGGCAGGTGCGACGCATTGTCCTCACCCATGAAGATTCCAATGATGTGTTGCAGAATGCCTTTATCAAGGCGTGGAACGGTCTTAGTTCTTTTCATGGCGATTCCAAGGTGATCACCTGGGTCTCTCGCATTGCCATCAACGAGAGCCTCGATTTCGTGTGCCGTCAGAAGAATATGTCCCTTGTTAGTACCGACGATGATGAGTCCTGTGTGGCCAATACCCTGATGGCTGATGATTATTTCGATGGTGATGAGACCGAGGCACAGTTGCAGGAAGCCATTGCCGGATTGCCCGAAGTACAGCGTACTGTCTTCACCCTGCGCTACTACGACGAGATGAAATATAGTGAGATGAGTCAGTTGCTGAAAACCTCGGAAGGTAGCCTGAAAGCCTCCTATCACATCGCCGTGAAAAAGATTTCTGAATTTTTTAAGTCACATGATTAAACCTTTTAGATTATGATACGTCAAACGAGTATGGAAGAAGAAAAGTATCTCATAGAAAGAGTCGGTAAGCAGAATCCTTTTAAGGTTCCTGAGGGTTACTTCGACACGTTGGCAAGCCAGGTTATGGCGAAGGTCGACGCTGAAAAAGGTGCTCAGGTTGTGGAGATAAGGAAAGCGAAAAAGGCCAAGACAGTATGGCTGCGTCCTCTTCTCTATGCTGCTGCCTGTGGGTGTGTTTTGTTCGTCAGTGTGGCATCGTACCTGTCGCATGAAGACCAGTCGATGGCTGCACCTACTACTGAAAATGCGGTGGCCGCGCAGACAATGGATTACTATTCCTTTGATGAGGCCGCTGACTATGCGATGATTGACAATCAGGAAATCTATGCCTGTCTGTCGTCTGAATATTAATTAATCAAACAAGAAATGAAGAGACTTATCGTTAATTGTCTGGCTGTTATTTTTGCACTGGGTGCATGGGCTCAGGGACAGGGACAAGGACAGCAGAGGTTCTCTCCTGAGAAATTCCAGGCCGACATGGAGCAGTATATTGCCAAGGAAGCCGGTCTGACCCCTCGGGAAGCCGCTGCCTTCTTCCCGATGTTCCGGGAGATGCAGCAGAAGCAGCGTGTACTCTACAACCAGATGATGGCAGAGTCAAAGATCAAGCCGGCAGACGAGAAAGCCTGTAAGAAAGTGATTCAGAAGCGGGATCAGGTCGAGTTGGAGTTGAAGAGCATCCAACAGACCTATCACAACAAATTCCTCAGCGTGCTTCCCGCCTCGAAAGTATTTGATGTTATCAAGGCTGAGGACCAGTATCATCGTGGACTGTTCCGTAACTGGGGCAGAAATCCAATGGGTAATACAATGGGCAATCCGATGGGTAACCCCATGACCCGACCCAGAATGCAACAGGGTAATAGAAGATAGATTAAAACTGCTAGTGGGTGCCGCCGTTCTATGAGGAATGGCGGCACCTTTTTTATGCCAGTTTCGAGTCTTCGAGAATCTTAGGACAGAGAGAAGCCAGTTCGCACTTCTCGCAATGGGGCTTGCGTGAGGTACACACATAGCGTCCGTGTAGCAACAGCCAGTGGTGAGCGTCAGGAATGTCTGCCTCTGGAATATGCTTTGTCAGTGCCATCTCCACTTTATAGGGCGTATTGTCGCGCTTGCTGACGAGACCTAAGCGGTGTGCCACCCGATAGACATGTGTATCAACCGCGAGCGCCGACTTCCCAAAGGCAACACTCTGGATCACATTCGCTGTTTTCCGTCCCACACCAGGCAGGTCCAGCAATAGGTTCATGTCCGAAGGCACCTCTCCATCGTGTTTCTCCACCAGTGCCCGTGCCATCTTCACTAAGTGTTCTGCCTTCGCATTCGGATACGACACGCTACGGATATACACCAACACATCCTCTGGCTCTGCCTTCGCCATCTCTTTCGCATCGGGGAAGCGTCGGAACAGTTCTGGTGTCACCTGATTGATCCGCTTGTCCGTACACTGCGCACTCAGGATAACTGCTACCAACAACTGAAACACATTTCCGAATTCCAGTTCGGTATTCACATTCGGCATCTGTTCCCTGAAATGCGCCAGGATCTTCTCAAACCGTTCACTTTTCTTCATGGTTTGATCAGTTCGACAGAACGCTTCAGGAACTTATCGAGCGCCTCGCCTTTCAGCATACCGTTTTGGAGGAGAGCCAAGTCAATGAGTTGGTGAACGATGGAGTTGCCCTTCGCATAGTCAGCGATAACGGCAGTTTTCTTGTCTTTCTCAGCCTGTACGGCCTTTTCAGCCTCGGCCTTCTGGTCTTTCTCTTCCTGAGTGATCTCGTCGTACTTCTTTTTGTCCTGAGCCTGACGGATGGCAGCCAGACGAGCCTCCTGACCTTTCAGTTCTGCGACGATAGGTTTTAAGGCCTCTTCGGTGGCGGATTTGCTCTCGTCGAGTACCTTCTTCACCAACGGATGGTCTGAGTTCAGCACGAGATTAAACGAGTCGGGCATCTGTCCGTAGAAACCCATGCCAGCCTGGAACTTGCTCATATCCTTCATACGACGCATATACTCGTTCTGTGTGATGATGACCGGACGGGCCTCGGCACCGAGGGCATCTACTTGCACCATAAACTCGGTCTTGTCAATCTTCGGCAACTGGGTGCGGAACACGGCTGACAAATTGTCACTCTCGTCTTCTGACAAGTTCGACTTAGGAGCGTCGCTCTTTACGATCAGACGGTCGATGATGTCGGAGTCTACACGGGTGAAACGGCTCTTCTCGAATTTCTGTTCCAAGGTCTGGATGGTCGGCACGTCGAGTTGGCCGTCGAGCAGCAATACGCTGTAACCCTTGTCCTGGGCGGCCTTGATATAACAGTACTGCTCTTCCTTGTCGGTGGCATAGAGGTAGACGAGCATGTCGTCCTTATCCTTCTGGTTGGCCTCGATGAGTTTGCGGTATTCGTCGAAGGTGAAGTATTTACCCTCCGTATCCTTCATCAGGGCAAACTCCTTGGCACGGTCGTAGAAATTCTCCTCAGAGAGGATGCCGTAGTTGATGAAGAGTTTCAGATCATCCCACTTCTCCTCGTACTCCTTGCGGTTCTCGCCGAAGATGGCCTTCAAGCGGTCAGCCACCTTCTTGGTGATATATGTGGAGATCTTCTTCACCTCACGGTCGCTCTGCAAATACGAACGGCTCACGTTCAGCGGGATGTCCGGCGAGTCGATAACACCGTGCAACAGCGTCAGGAACTCCGGTACGATGCCCTCCACCTGATCCGTCACGAAGACCTGATTGCAGTAGAGTTGAATCTTGTTACGCTGCAATTCGATGTTCGACTTGATTTTGGGGAAGTAGAGGATACCCGTGAGGTTGAAGGGGTAGTCCACGTTCAGGTGAATCCAGAACAGCGGCTCGTCGCTCATGGGGTAGAGGGTACGGTAGAAACTCTTGTAGTCCTCGTCTTTCAGCGTCGATGGTGTCTTGGTCCACAGTGGCTCTACATTATTAATAATATTATCCTCTGCGGTGTCCACCATCTTACTCTCGTCCTTCGACCACTCCTGTTTCTTGCCGAAGGCCACGGGCACAGCCATGAACTTGCAGTACTTTTGCAACAGACCTTCGAGTTTGTACTTATCGAGGAACTCCTTGCTGTCGTCGTCGATATACAGAATGATATCTGTACCTCTCTCTGCGCGTTCTGCGTCATCGATCTCGTAGGCAGGACTACCGTCGCAACTCCACTTCACGGCCTTGACATCGTCCTTCCATGACTTGGTGATGATCTCTACCTTCTTTGATACCATGAACGAAGAGTAGAAACCAAGTCCGAAATGGCCGATGATGTTGTTGGCATTGTCCTTGTATTTTTCAAGGAAATCCGTCACGCCCGAGAAGGCGATCTGGTTGATGTACTTGTCGATCTCTTCCTCCGTCATGCCGATACCATGGTCGCTGATGGTGATGGTACCCTTGTCGGCATCAAAATTGACACGCACGGTCAGGTCGCCGAGTTCACCCTTGAAGTCGCCCTTTTCTTGCAGGGTCTTCAACTTCTGCGTCGCATCGACGGCATTGGAAATCATCTCACGGAGGAAAATCTCGTGGTCACTATAAAGAAACTTCTTGATGACTGGAAATATATTCTCAGTCGTTACACCGATATTACCTTTTTGCATAGTTATACTTTTTTATTATTTATTTTTGCCAATACCCTTGCAAATACCGTGCCAAACGAAAAGAGGCGGCCCCTGCCTTTCCAGCAGTGCCGCCTCCGTATAATGATTAAGGTGTATTCTTATTTGAAGATCAACTGAGCGAACTGGTACAAACTGCGACGCCAGGTGTGCCACTCGTGGGCTGTGCCTGGAGACTCGTAACCGACGGCATTCATGCCGAGTTGCTCCTTGATGTTCTTGGCTGCCTCGACGCAACCCATGTTCTCCTTGCCGCCACCGCTCATGAAGAGCAGTTTGACATTCTTGGCGAAGCCTTCTGAGCCCTTCACCTGGTCAACATTCCATGCACCGCTGCTGAAAGAGCCTACGTATGCAAACTTCTCCGGATTGGCCAGTGTGATCTCACGGGCCTGCATGCCACCCATTGACAGACCGGCGTATGCACGGTGCTGAGGATCGGCAATCACACGGTAGTTCTTCTCAATCATCGGGATGATATCATTGAAAAGCACATTCTTGAAACCCTCTGAGAAACCACCGAAGCCACCAAAGCCACGACGCTGGCCACCCTGTCCGGGAGCACCTTGTGGACGCTGACCACCCTGACCGAAGCCTCCCTGAGGAGCACCTTGCGGACGGGCACCCTGAGGACCTGCACCGGGAGCACCCTGTGGACGCGGACCGCCAAAGCCGCCAAAGCCGCCAGCCTCACCAGGACGTTGTGTGTTCAGACCGTTATCCATCACGATGATACAGGGAACGGCCTTGCCCTCGGCAATCAGGTTGTCCATAATCTGAGCGGTGTGACCCTGCTCGGCCCAGCCGTACTCGTTCTCACCCATACCATGCTGCAGATAGAATACAGGGAATTTCTTGGTGGGATTGGTGAAGTACTCGTGAGGCAGATAGACATGGCAACGACGCATCTTCTCCGTGTAGGTCGACCAGTAGAAGACCTCACACATCGAGCCCTGCGGCACGTTTTTCACCTGCCAGAAATCCATGTCGTCGGAAGGAACCTCGATACCGCTTCCCCAACGGCTGGCACCGTAGTAATAGAGACTATTGGGGTCTGGCACGTTGGCACCGTCGATATTCAACTGATAATAGTGGAAGCCCTCGTCCTGAGGCTCTGAGGTACCGGTCCATACGCCGTTCTCATCTTTGGTCATCTCATAGATCTTGCCGGCAATGTCGAGTCCCACGAAAGTAGCCTTGGGAGCGGAGATTTGTGCACGTACCTGGCGCTTTGAGTTTACAGCGGGGAACTGCTTGTTCTCCTGATTGGTAATTGCTGGTTTGAAGTCCTCAACCTCTGCTTTTACTGAAGGAACAACAGGGTTTCCTCTTTGGGCACCAAATTGTGCTGATGCCGTCAGGCTTGCGAAAGCCATTAACGAAAGAAAAAGTTTTTTCATAAATTAATGATGTTAGTGATTAAAAATATTTAGATAATTGTTACTTTTACACCTTTCAATGTCTCTTAGACGCTTTTAACCTCCCAAAGTAAAAACCTTCTTGCCATTGTTAAGGAAGATTAACATTTGATAATTTTTCCTTATGTCATGAAAAAACCTCCTGAATAGGATCAGGAGGCTAAATTAAATACTTATACCTTATTATATATATTAATAAGCGAAGAGGGGATATTCCTTCATCTTCTCGTTCACACGAGCGCGAACGGAAGCAATCACCTGTTCATTCTCAGGATCGTTGAGTACTTCCTCAATCCAGGCAGCAATCTGAACCATCAGATCCTCCTTGGCACCACGGGTGGTGATGGCGGGAGTTCCGAGACGGATGCCGGAGGTCTGGAAGGCACTGCGACTATCAAACGGCACCATGTTCTTGTTCACGGTGATGTCGGCAGCCACGAGTGCATTCTCTGCCACCTTACCCGTCAGGTCGGGATACTTCGAGCGCAGGTCGACGAGCATCGAGTGGTTGTCGGTGCCGCCGCTGACGATGCCGAAGCCGCGCTTCACGAGTTCCTCGGCGAGCACCTTGGCGTTCTTCTGAACCTGCTTGGCCCACTCCTTGAACTCAGGCTGCAATGCCTCACCGAAGGCAACGGCCTTGGCTGCAATCACGTGCTCCAACGGACCGCCCTGCTGTCCAGGGAAGACGGCAGAATTGAGTAATGTTGACATCATCTTCACGACACCCTTTGGCGTCTTATAGCCCCAGGGGTTCTCAAAGTCCTTGCCCATCAGGATGATACCGCCACGAGGACCACGCAGGGTCTTGTGGGTGGTAGAGGTCACGATGTGAGCCCACTTCACGGGGTTCTCCAGCAGGCCGGCGGCGATGAGTCCGGCGGGGTGTGCCATGTCGATCATCAGCAGGGCACCCACCTTGTCGGCAATCTCGCGCATGCGCTTGTAGTCCCACTCACGGCTGTAAGCGGAGCCACCGCCGATGATCAACTTCGGCTTGTGCTCTAAGGCCAGTTGCTCCATCTCGTCATAGTCCACGCGACCCGTCTCCTTGTTCAGGTTGTAGCCGATGGGGTTATAAATGAGGCCGGAGGTATTTACATGCGAACCATGGGAGAGGTGCCCACCATGATCGAGGTTCAATCCCATAAAGGTGTCACCGGGCTTTAACACTGCCAACAGAACGGCAGCGTTAGCCTGTGCACCGGAGTGGGGCTGTACGTTGGCATACTCGGCTCCGAAGAGTTTGCAGACACGGTCAATAGCCAACTGCTCCACCTCGTCAACTACCTGACAGCCACCATAGTAACGGTGTCCAGGATAGCCCTCGGCATACTTGTTGGTCAGGTAGGAGCCCATGGCCTCCATCACCTGATCGCTTACGAAATTCTCACTGGCAATCAGTTCAATGCCTTTCAATTGGCGCTGATGCTCTTTCTCAATCAACTCAAAGATTGTGTTGTCTCTGTTCATTGTTTTTGCTTATAGGGTTTAAAACTTCAATTTTTCAGAACTTCAATTCTTAAATTCTTAAATTTTTCAATTCTAACACAGTTCCACTTTGCTGATGTCTTGTTCTTTCTCGCAGTAGTGGCAGGTCAGGATACCGTCAGCCACGTGGAAATGGGTTGCCATCGGCTCGTTGTTCGTGATGCACTTGGGGTTGTTGCACTTCACGATGCCTTTGATTTCGTCAGGTGTCTCAACGGTTTTCTTCTCCACCACCTCGTAGTCGCGGATAATGTTGAGGATCACCTTTGGCGCTACTACCGAGAGACGCGAGATCTCATCGTCGGTGAAGAACTTGTCCGACACCTTGATGATGCCTTTATTGCCCACCTTCTGCGAGGGGTAGTTGAAACCGATGGTTACCGGTGTGTCTAAGTCAAAAAGACCGAGAAGGCTTGCCACCTGATAGGTCTTCTCTGCCGGTATATGGTCAATCACGGTGCCTTGTTCAATGGCGGCAACCAGACGTTCTTTCTTGTTCATCGTATAATCGTTTTGTCGTTTTTAACTTCATCGAGACTGATACCGAGCACATCGCAGAAGATGGCCTCACGGGCAAAGAGTCCGTTGCCGGCCTGCTGGATATAGTAGGCGTGTGGGTTGTCATCCACCTCGTAGGCGATTTCATTCACGCGGGGCAGGGGATGGAGGATCTTCATGTTGGGCTTGGCGCTCTTCAACAGATCGTTGTTCAGCACGTACACATTCTTTACCCGTTCGTACTCCATCAGGTCAGAGAAGCGTTCCTTCTGCACACGGGTCATATAGAGGATGTCCGCATCGGCGATGATCTTCTCGTTGAAAGCGGTATGTTCCTGATACTTGATACCGTGCTCCTTGCAGTAGAGTTTGTATTCCTGTGGCATGGCCAACTCTTTGGGGGCCACAAAATGGAACGTGGGGTTGAAGTGGCGCATAGCCATCAGTAGCGAGTGTACTGTCCGACCGTATTTCAGGTCGCCCACCATATATATATTAAGATTCTCCAATGTGCCCTGGGTCTTGTAGATGCTGTAAAGGTCGAGCATACACTGCGAGGGGTGCTGGTGGGCACCGTCACCGGCATTCACGATGGGGATGGGGGCTACTTCCGAAGCATAGACGGCTGCCCCCTCGATATAGTGGCGCATCACGATGACATCGGCGTAGTTGGACACCATCAGAATGGTGTCTTTCAGCGTCTCACCCTTCGTACCGCTGGTAATCTTCGGGTCGGCAAAACCAATCACCCGGGCTCCCAGACGGTTGGCGGCTGTCTCAAAAGAGAGACGGGTACGCGTAGAAGGCTCGAAGAAAAGTGTGGCGACGACTTTTCCTTTCAACAACTCCCTGTTCGGATGCTTCTCAAACTCTTCTGCCAACTCAATCATGTAGAGAATCTTCTCTTTCGTGAGGTCGGCAATGGTCACAAAATTATGCTTTTCCATTACTGTTTTTTGGATTGATGGCACAAAATTACACATTATTTCCCGATTTCGTGCGATATTTTTGAAGAATTTCGTAATTTTGCACCAAGATAATCAAAAATTGGTATATGAGGAAGTTTTTTGTCGGCTTATTGTGGACTTTATTGATATTGTTTGTGCTTGGTACGGGCGTTGCATTCTATGCCATCAACGAGGGTTGGATTGGCTACATGCCACCTATCGAGGACCTGCAAAATCCCATTAACCGCTTTGCCACCCAGATTTATTCCAGTGACGGCAAGTTGATGGGTACATGGAACTACAATCGTGAGAACCGCGTGATGGTCGACTATACCAAACTCTCGCCACATCTCGTCCATGCACTTGTTGCCACTGAGGATGTGCGCTTCTACGAGCACTCTGGCATTGACTTCTATGCTTTGGGACGTGCGATTGTCAAGCGTGGACTGATGGGACAGAAAAGTGCAGGTGGCGGCTCTACCATCACCCAGCAGTTGGCCAAGCAGGTGTGGACCACAGAACGGGCCCAGACCACACTTGAACGTGTTCTCCAAAAACCAATAGAGTGGGTGATTGCTGTCAAGTTGGAGCGTAATTATACGAAGGATGAGATCCTGACGATGTACCTGAATTATTTTGACTTCTTGCATAATGCCGTTGGCATCAAGACGGCTTCTAATACCTATTTTAGTAAGGAGCCCAAAGACCTGACTGTCAATGAGGCCGCTACGCTGATAGGTCTCTGTAAGAACCCTTCTTATTATAATCCCGTGCGTAGTCCAGAGCGTAGTAAGGAGCGTCGGAATGTGGTACTCGGACAGATGGTGAAGGCTGGTTATCTGAGTCAGGCCGACTATGACAAATATAGTGCAGAACTTGTTGAACTTCATTTCCATGTAGCCGATCACAAGGATGGTATCGCTACCTATTTCCGCGATTTCCTGCGTCGTTATATGACGGCAAAGAAACCTGAGCGTGCACTCTATGCTTCTTGGAATATGATTAAATATTATGTAGATTCAATTAATTGGGAATCAGATCCTTTGTGCGGTTGGTGCAATAAGAACAAGAAGCGTAATGGCGAGCCTTATAGCATCTATACGGATGGCCTTCGTGTACACACAACCATCGATTCCAGGATGCAGAAATACGCTGAACAGGCTGTCTACGAACATGTGGTGAAATACCTTCAACCCAATTTCAATCAGGGTAAGAAATCGAAGGCCAATTTCCCGTATTCGAGTTCTCTGAGCAAGCAACAGGTGCAACAGATCCTGATGCGAAATGTGCGTCAGTGTGAGCGCTATCGTGTCTTGAAGGAGGATGGTGCTTCTGATGCTGAAATCCAGAAGTCTTTCCAGACGCCGGTGCCGATGTCTATCTTTACCTACCATGGTGAGATTGATACCATCATGACACCGATTGACTCGATAAAATATTACAAATCGTTTCTCCGTACAGGCTTCATGAGTATCTGTCCGCAGAACGGTCATGTGAAGGCATACGTGGGTGGTCTTGACTTCTCTCATTTCGCTTACGATATGGTGATGGAAGGTCGCCGTCAGGTGGGTTCTACCATTAAGCCTTTCCTTTATTCCTTGGCTATGGAAAATGGTTTTTCTCCCTGCGACCTTGCGCCGAATGTACAGCAGACCTATATGGTGGCTGGCAGACCATGGACACCTCGTAACAGCGGACATGCCCGTTATGGTGAGATGGTGACCCTGAAATGGGGCCTTCAACAGTCTAACAACTGGATTTCTGCCTATCTGATGAGTAAACTCAGTCCGCAGGCTTTTGTCGATCTGCTTCATGAGTATGGCATCAACAATCCCGAGATCCATCCGTCCATGGCTCTTTGTTTAGGCCCTTGCGAGATAACAGTTGGTGAGATGGCCAGTGCTTATACCGCCTTTGTGAATCATGGTATCCGTGCCTCGCACATGTTTGTTACCAGGATTGAGGATGGCGAAGGAAACCTCATTGCCCAGTTCTCGCCCCGCATGAATGAGGTGATCAGCGAAGAGAGTGCCAACAAGATGCTCTATATGCTCAAAGCCGTTGTCGACGGAGGTACGGCGGGCCGTTTGCGTCACAAATATAATATGAAAGGTGAATTGGCCGGTAAGACGGGAACGACCAACAATAACAGTGATGCTTGGTTCATGGGCGTCACGCCGACGTTGGTTAATGCATGTTGGGTAGGAGGCGATGATCGTGACATTCACTTTGAGTCCATGTCGATGGGTCAGGGAGCCACGATGGCACTGCCTATTTTCGCGCTTTATATGCAGAATGTCTATAAGGATTCTCAACTGGGATATAACGAGAATGCCATCTTTGACTTACCTGCTGGTTACGACCCGTGTTCGTTTGTCGAAGATGCCCTCGAAGCGAACGATATTGAGGAGATATTTGAGTAGCCCTTATGTATATTAATAAGGTATAGGTTGTTATTTTGTCAATAAAGTCGAAAATTTTCGTTAAATCTTGAAAAAAGTTGGTTTAAAATTTGGATGGTATTGAAATTGTTCGTACCTTTGCATCCGCTTTCGCCCAAAAAGTTGGGCTGAGGCACAAAAAAGAAGAGTGTTCTTTGAAAGATTTACATAGACAGAAGTAGTACAAGAAGCGAGCGCCTTTATATTTATATTAATGTATATTGGTGCTTGGGTAGAAAGAAGACAGACCGTTTCAATTTCTAACTTGATACAAGGATAGTCGTTCTGAGCAGAATACATGATAGTGCATTGTGCCTTGTGCACTGTGCATTGTCAAAAGATACTTTTTACAGTGAAGAGTTTGATCCTGGCT
>JAGCRH010000043.1 GCA_017964785.1 Prevotella sp. | reverse complement strand
TTCGTAAAGCCCTGAGCCTTGAAAATCTGTCCCTGTACCTTGTGTACGAATGCGCCCTCTGAGAGGCCTGTTACGAAGAACTGTAATGCTTCGATTGATTTCTGCTTGTCCATAATTTGATTTGTTTTTAAGTGAATAATAATGTTATTTGTTATCTGGGTGCAAAGTTACGACGTTTTTTCCATAGAATTGCAAGCCCAAGAGAAACAAAAACCGACTAAAACGGAACAAATTCAATTATTTATTGTATCTTTGCACAGAAAATCTGTGCGAAGTTGCTCACGCTCGGCAAAATGAGCAAGCTCTTTGCACTCGCTTAATCGCAACATTGCAGCGCAAAGCAGTATTCGTATGTACAGTTTGAAGGAATTTTGGCAAATAAGAAACCTGCCCGTACCCGAGGGTGAGTGGGATGGAAACGTTATCTGTATAGAGACCAACGTGGAATGGACATTCGGCGCGAACGAGACGCACGGTTTCCTCTCGTGCTACACCTTTACGATTGTCACGCGCGGCTGGGTTACCATATTATATAATAATCGCGAACTGACGCTGCACGTGGGCGACCTCTATACCTATTCGCCCGGCTTCGAGGTCACTGTCCTCTCATCTTCCAGCGACTACAGCGGCATCTGCCTGCTGGCCGACGAGCACTTCACGCTCAGTCTGCCCACGGTGCGCGACGCCATCCGCACGGCCTACTTCACGGTGGTAGAACTCACCTCGCCCGTGCTGCCACTGAAAAACGACGACTTTCGCCGCCTGCGCGAACTGATGCAGATGATGATTCACTATCAGCAGATGGGACTCCCGCTGGCCAACGACAGCCTGCGCATGCTCTATAACCTCTTCCTCACCGACCTCTCCACCGTCCAGCAGCACAGCATCCGTGATCACCGCTTCCCCAAGCGCATCGAGGAAATCTTCCTCGGCTTCCTCGGTCTGCTGCCCCAGCACTTCGCTGAGCATCACGACATCGGCTTCTATGCCGACCGCCTCTGCATCACCACCACCTACCTCTCGCGTGTCGTCCGCCAGGTGTCAGGTGGTCGCACCGTCGTTGACTATATCAACCAGATGCTCCTGATGGAAGCCACTTTCCTGCTACGCCAGACTTCGCTGAGCATTTCCCAGATCTCCGACCAACTCCATTTCGCCGAAGTCACCACCTTTGCCCGTTTCTTCAATAGGATGAAAGGTATAAATCCCAGGGATTTCAGGAAGGGGAAGTAATTATGCTTTTACGCCAATGATAGTTGCATTCGATGGCTTCATACGATGAATCTCTGTTTGGATGAAGCCTGCATCTTCGAGCATTGTCTTCAATTCCTCCGGCGAATAGGCCGTCATGCCCTCCACGACATTCGTCCACATGGAATCACCATCAACGACCTCCACCATGATGGCAAACTTGCCACCGGGCTTCAGTACACGACGTACCTCTTGCAGACAGTCAGGCAGGTTGGGCCAGAAGTACACTGTCTCAACTGCCGTCACGAGGTCGAACTTTCCTTCCTCGTAAGGTAAACTCTCGGCAGAGCCCTGAGTGACGAACACCTGCTTGTCGAGCACGTCGGCATTCACCTTTCTTGCTTTCGCCACGCTTTCCTCAGAGATGTCGATACCATAAACTTTCGCATCCTTGCTTCGTTTCAACAGTCGCTGCAAGGTTGCCCCGCCACCACAGCCGATATCAAGCATTGTCCAGCCGTCTTGAATATCGACGAGTTTCAATCCCCAGTTCGTCAGCGGTGCATGACAGAGGTTCATAAACTTCAACATGGCGCGCCCCATCCGTCCTTGCGGACAGGCACAATTAGTGAATAGTTTCTTCAATAGTCCCATAATCGTTTCCTTTTTTAAAAAAGGTGGCTGACTATCTCAGCCAACCACCCCATTAATAACTAAACAAATACTGCTTTATGAATTTTACCTGTGATTATAAGCAGGGAGTGATGGCGGCGAGCCAGGCCTCGATGCGGGTGTCGGTCTTGTCGTCCTCGTTGATGTCGTCGAGGGGCAGACCGATGAATTTGCCGTCGATGACGGCTTCGGAGTCATCGAAGGTATAGCCGTCGGTCTCGACTGTGCCGATGAACTTGGCACCGCTATCCTTGATACCGTTATAGAGTTCACCCATGCCACCTACAAAGGTGTCGCTGTACGATGAGCAGTCGCCACAGCCAAAGAGAGCGATGGTCTTACCGCTCAGGTCGGCACCTTGGAGAATCTTCAAACCGTCGTACCAGTCATCCTGTAATTCTCCTGCGCCCCAGGTCGAGGTGCCGAGGATAAGGTTCTGGTTGGTGCTGACGATATCGGCTGTCAAGTCCTGTACGTTCAGGGCCTCGCAGCCCAGTTTTGAGGCGATCTTCTCTGCGATGGCCTCGCAGGTTCCCGTCGAGGAACCATAGATTACAATTGTTGTGTTCATTTTATGATTTATTCAAAAGAAGTTATTAATTCCTGTTGATGCATTTCCCTTCACATTTCCCGTTGCACTCGCTTTTGCATCCGTTTTTGCGCTTACAGTAGCGTTCACATTGTGCGCAGAGGTCGTAGCCGAGCATGGCCCCAAGGATAAAGTCCTCTTCTGGCGTGAGTTGATTCAGCGGACGTGTGACGATGAGCCGGATGGCCTCCAGACACTCGCGCCGCCCGAAATAAACATTCAGGTTCTGTTGCCCGGCGGGTTGAAGCACATAAGGGATGCCTTGGCTCTCCAGTCGCTGTATGGCCAGTTCACTGTATTTCTTGTTGCAGGTAAACAGTACCATGTGTCGCACGCCCTTATTCAGTTCGTAGATGTGGTTCATCAGAACCTTAAGCGTTGCTTGAGCCTGCTCACGCTCGGCAGAACTCAAGCGAACTTGGCTCTGCTCTCGCTTACTCGCAGCCTTGATTTCTGTGGGAATCGCTGTTGTCGTTCTCATCGTTTTATCGTTTTCAAATTGCGCTGCAAAGGTACGGCAAATAAATAAGGTACGCAATACCTAAAAACGAGGTTTTTTAGCATTGCGCACCAGCAAAGTCCTGCAAAAGCAGGTTAATCAGAAGTAGGTATATCTGATATTGGTTTTATCGTCAGATGACGCTCGTAGCGGGTGGGCTTGACCTGATAGCCGGGTAGGACGTAGCAGGCCGTGCAGCCTACGCCTGTCGTATTGTAGTCGAGGTTCAGGGTAATGCCATCCTGCTGCTGGAGTTGGTAGGTATATACCGCCTTCGTCAGGTTGTTGGTGCTGTAGTGGTAGGCGTTGAAGTTGAACGGCTCGTCCATCGCAAAGCGCAGTCCCTGGCCGGAGCCGTTGCTCATGTCGAGCCAGCGGTTGTCGCAGCGCAGACCGCAGTCCTGCGGAATGAGATAGGGCTCGAACATATCGTCTACGGTTTTCTCGTAGATGCCGATGGCATAGCCGGTCTTGCGGTCGGGATAGTTCTCCTCCGGGCCGCGACCGTACCACTTCACCTGCTGCATCTCGTCGCAGAGCGTCATGGTCAGTCCGATGCGTGGCAAGAGGGCGGGCATCTGTCCCTCGGGCTCAAGAATATGATGGAGGGCGATGGTGCCGTCGCCGTTGATGCGGTACTCATAGACCTCGGAGAAGCC
>JAGCRH010000042.1 GCA_017964785.1 Prevotella sp. | reverse complement strand
CCGGGTGGATACCACCTATTCTGAAAGTTCTGGCGTTCATACGGTTTCCTCCTTTCTGTTAGATTGAGCCTGAGATTCGGGGCTTCCTGGGGTTTCCGAAAGTTCCGGGTTCGGTTTGGCAGCCGGGAAATTCACGGCGATGATAGCATGGGTGGGACAAGCCTTCTCGCACTTGCGACACAGACGACATTTGTCTGGATCGATATACGAGAGGTTGTTCTCAACGGTGATGGCACCAAAGGCACATTCTTTCTCACACTTGCCACAGCCGATACAACTCACCTTACATGCCTTCATCGATACGGCACCCTTGTCTTTATTGACGCAGGACACAAACACTCTCCTACCCTTTGGGCCTTTCTTGCGGAGTTCGATGATGTCTCGTGGACAAGCATTAGCACAGGCACCGCAGGATGTACATTTCTCCTCATTGACCTCTGCAATGCCCGTCTCCGGATTAACATGAATGGCGTCAAACTTACAGACCTCCACACAGTCGCCACAACCCAAACAGCCATAGCCACAAGCCGTCTCTCCGGCACCACAGGCATGCATAGCCGCACAATTACGAAGACCTGCATATTCTGCAATCTTCGGACGATACTCACATGTGCCGTTACACCTGACGACGGCCACCTTCGGCTCACCATGGGCTATGGCCATACCCAACAAGTCAGCCACCTTTCCCATCACCTCAGGTCCGCCCACAGGACAGTTCAAGCCCTCAATGGAACCGGCATCAACGCCTTTCACAAGTGCATCAGCCATACCGCCACATCCTGCAAATCCGCAACCGCCGCAATTAGCACCAGGCAACAAGGCCGTCACCTGGGCGGTACGGGGATCCTCATAGACCCAAAACTTCTTGGAAGCGACAAACAGCACAATGGCGGCTATCAGACCGATGGCGCCAAGTGCTATGACTGCAATCAAGATGAAATTCATAAACCTATTTTGTTTTTGTACTTACTCATTCTTCTATCCGGAAGGACACCTGCTGACGGATACTGTCGCGCAACAGCCAGAGGACGATATAATAAGGTACCAGAGCACCCAGTGATGCCAGTGCAGCCATCCCTTCATCGCCAGTCCAGCGCAAGATCAACAGCAGTACGCCTATCAGCAGCAGGAGCGGAAGACCAAAGCCCAACAACAAGGCCCGGTTTGCCACCTCCCAAGAGGCCGAGACCACCACCTCCTGTCCCGTCGCGTACTTGGCTGTGTCACAGCCAATCACATCCACCAACTTCTCCTTCGACTCCGAGGCATTGCAGTGGGCAGCCACCTTACAGGCAGCACAGGCAGACGTCTGGACGATACGTACCTTGACACAATCGCCCTCAATACTGTCAACAACACCCGGATGTGATATCTTATTGCTCATGGAAATGATCTGTCTGCCTAACGACGTGCAAAGGTACGAATAAATTAAGAAATAGAGATTAAGTATTAAGAATATTTTCAAAAAAAAGCCGTAATCGTTTGCAGTTTCCGAGTTTTTTTATACTTTTGTGCCGTAATAGACACAAAAGACAGATGAAAGCGACAGAACAGACACTCCAACAGATTGAACGCGCTATCCGCAAGATTAGCGAAAAGTTCCCCGTAACTGATGAAGCAACGCAGATGACAGACATCCATCTCCGTGTCACTCAGGAGTCTGGCGAACTGATGGCCTTCGACGATGATGACAACGAACTCAACAGATGCATCGTTGAGCAATGGATAGACAATAAGGATGACGATTTCTATGAGCAGATCGTCCCTGTGCTGCGCAAATGTCTCGACAAGCAGAAGCAGGTCATAGAGAATATGTCGATCCTCAAACCCTACTCTTTCGTGCTTGAAGACGACGACAAGGAATCTATCGCAGAACTGTTTGTTGTGGACGATGATGTCGTGATCATCGACCCCGACCTGATGGAAGGACTTGACAAAGACCTTGATGATTTCCTCGATAAACTGCTGGCTGACTAAAACGCCGGTTTGTCCTCATAGTCTATCTCATCGTCTTCCTCAAAATGACGGGAAGGATCAATATGATAGACCCTTTGTACCTCAGCCTTGAACTTACCCGAATAATCCGTCAGACGAATCTCGTAATCACTGGTGATGACAAAATCCTGAATCAACTTATCCTCAGGATCGGCCAATTCATTCTCCTTGGCATCCTCCTTGCTGGTGGCATAGAGAGAAAGTTTGTCAACGGGCATATACTCATCGTCGAGCGAATAGAGCCAGAGCGAATAGAGTCCGTCACCCTCGTCGGCAGCCAGGATCATCAGTCTTGCACCTGCCGTCTCGGGCAGTGAGATGGCCTTCGGCTCTATACGGCCTTCCAATCCCATAAACGAAGCCAGTTCCGCAGGAACTACCTTATAGCCCGGCAGGAACTTCACGTAATCCTCTGAATAACGGATGGGCAGTGTTTGAAGTCCCAGACTGTCGTAGAACAACTGTACAGGACTAACTTCACGGTCCAGATGGATCCCCTGAGCCTCCAGTTTCTCCTTAGCCTCCATCTTAGCAATACTGTCAAGTTTCTGCTGCATCTGTTCTGGCGACAGACGGTTATTCTTACATGCACCAAGTACCAGCACAGCTAGTACCCAGACTCCCAAAGACACCTTTCTCATAACTTGATTTTCTTTTTGACGACCTTACTTTCGTTCTGCAAACGGTTGAGCGCACTCACCACATACGTATATTTCTGTTTGCCGTCATTGTATGGCAACTTGCAGTAAGTGGCAGCAGTGATGGCAACGATCTTCGAGGGATCGTTGATATCAACTTTCTCACCTGCGGCAAAGCGATAGACGACATACTTCACAGCCTCATCCTGCCAGTCTTTCCCCTTTGGGGCCGTCCAGAACAACACATAGCCATCACTCGTCCAGATAGGCTTCACCTTGGTCACCTTCTTCGGGGCCTTGTCGCTGATAAACGGCATCGAGGGTTGCAAGGCGGGATAGCGCCAGTAGTTGTTCCTGAGGGCGGTACCATAGTTACCTACATTATCGACGGCAGCCTTCGCATACCAGAGCACCGTACCTTTCACGGCAGGCAACTGACGATGCAGGCGCATCTTGGCAGGCAACTGATGACTGTTCGCATTCTGTGGATCCGGATATTTCACCGTTCGCTCCACATCCTCACCTATCACCAGAGGACGACCAGAGGCATGCTGACTCCACCACTTGATAAGCGTCTCATAATCAGCGGCTTTGTTGCCTATCTCCCAGTAAATCTGCGGCACGTTATAGTCGAGCCAACCATTGTTCACCCACAACAGGATGTCGGCATAGAGGTCGTCGTAGTTCTGCGTGCCGTTGGTCTCACTGCCTATCGGCGAACTCTTCTTGTTCCGATAGATGCCAAACGGCGAGATGCCCACCTTCACCCAAGGCTTGGTCTCGTGGACGGTCTTATAGAACTGCTCAATAAACAGGTTCACATTGTATCTGCGCCAGTCGTTGATATCCTTGATACCATTATTAAACTGCCGGAACTGCTCTTCGTCGGAGATGGTCTCGCCCTTCACGGGATAAGGATAGAAATAGTCGTCCATGTGAATACCGTCCACATCATAGCGGCTGACAATATCCTTCGCCACCTCACAAATAAAATCACGGTTCTCTGCTATGCCGGGATTAAGGATGAAGAGGTCATCGTACGAGAAGCAGTTCATGGGCTTACGCACAGCGATATGGTTCGATGCCAACTGCTTGGTTGTCTTCGTCTTAGCCCTATATGGATTAATCCATGCGTGAAGTTCCATACCACGCTTGTGGCATTGTTCAATCATCCACTGCAAGGGATCCCAATAGGGACTGGGAGCCTGTCCCTGCTTACCCGTCAGGAAACGGCTCCAAGGTTCCAACTTACTCTCATAGAGCGCATCGCACTCCGGACGCACTTGGAAGATGATCACATTCACGCCATCCTTCTGCAACTCATCGAGTTGATAGGTCAGCGTCTGCTGCATCTTTTCCTTTCCCAAACCCTGGAACTGTCCGTTCACACACTGTATCCAAGCCCCACGCATCTCCCGCTTCTGGGCAAAAACAGTGATAAGTGATAAGTGATAAGTGATAAGTACCAGCAGTACTTTCAACCAAAGACTATTATTTCTCATTTATTCTTTATTTAGATATTCGTAAATCTCTTTTGTCCAGTCCTCCCCATTGATGGGCTGCATGGTATGGATACCCAGACTGGCAGCCGCCTCCACATTACGTGGTCCGTCGTCGAGGAAAAGGGTCTCATCAGGTGAGATCTGCTCTGCCTCCAACACCTTCCGGAAGAATACCACATCAGGCTTCATCAGTTTCAACTTGTAACTCAGATAACAGGCATCCATATAGTCCTCCACGGGATGTCCCTCCCCGTCGAAGTCGGGACTACTCACCCACTCCATCATATAGGGATTGGTGTTCGAGAGCAGGATGAGCCGATAGCCCTCGCTTCGCAATTTCCTTAGGATATGTTTGTTCCGCTCCGGCAGTTCAAGGGCGTAACCCTGCCATCCGTAGGCGCACTCCTCGTGGCTCACCTCGCGGCCTACCAGTTCTGAGAGACTCTTCCTGAACTCCTCCGCCGTAATCAGTCCGTGCTCCAAGTCGCCGAAAAGACCGTGCTGTGTATAACTGTCAAGTCGCTGGGCGGCATCCTTCACGCCTATTTCCTCAAAACGTCTGACAGCCTGATTGGGATCCAGAGTCAGGATGACACCACCCAGATCGAAAATAATATGTTTTATTTTTCCCATAAGTTCGGTTTGTTTCTTCTGGCTTCCTCCAAGGAGAGCAGTTGTTGCTGTTCCTGCTGATAGGCCTCGCGCAGATGCTCGTATTTCTCATCGAGTTCGCGCTCCACAGCCTGTTCCTCTGTCATCAGTTTGGCAGCCACAATGGCATTCTGCGAGGCATCCTTCATCCACACCACAGGTCCGCCATAGACCGGTGCAATCTTCAGAGCGACATGCAGTTCACTGGTCGTGGCCCCTCCAATCATAATCGGTATCTGCAAACCAGCCTTTTTCAGTTCTGTGGCCACATTCACCATCTCTTCAAGACTCGGTGTAATCAGACCGCTCAGACCAATCATATCCACATGCTCTTCCTGAGCCTTGCGGACAATCTGCTCGGCAGGCACCATCACTCCCATGTCGATGACCTCGTAACCGTTGCAGGCCATCACCACACTAACAATGTTCTTGCCAATATCATGGACGTCGCCTTTCACTGTCGCCAACAGCACCTTACCGGCACTCTTGCCACCTTCTTTCTTATCGACTTCGATATAGGGTTGGAGGATACTCACCGCCTGCTTCATTGTGCGGGCGGTCTTCACCACCTGCGGCAGAAACATCTTTCCCTCGCCGAAACGCTTGCCGACAGTATTCATGCCAGCCATCAGGGGACCTTCGATGATATCCACCGCATGGGGATACTTTTCTAATGCCTCCTTCAAATCCGACTCTAGATGCTCGCCGTTGCCTTTGATAAGTGCCTGGGCCAGACGCTCTTCGACTGACACAGTGGGGGCAGGAACCCCTGTGTCATCTGCCGTATCTACTGGCAATGACACAGGGGTTCCTGACCCCGCTGTGTCATCCCCCGCCAAAGCGATCAGTCGTTCTGAGGCATCCTTCCTGCGATACAGAATTGCATCCTCGATAACTTGCAGTTGTTCTTCCGGAATATCTTCGTATGTTACTTTCGTCGAAGGATTGACGATGCCAAAGTCCATCCCAGCCTGTATGGCATGATAGAGGAACACGGCATGCATGGCCTCACGGATATAGTTGTTCCCACGGAAGGAGAAACTCAGGTTACTTACACCGCCACTGACATGGGCACCAGGCAGGTTCTGCCGTATCCATCCTGTCGCACGGATGAAGTCGGCAGCGTAGGCATCGTGTTCCTCCATACCCGTAGCGATGGCGAGGATATTGGGGTCGAAAATGATATCCAGTGGATTCATCCCTACCCGTTCGGTCAGTATCTTGTAGGCCCGTTGGGCAATGGCAATACGACGGTCATAGGTCGTGGCCTGCCCCTCCTCATCGAAGCACATCACCACGACGGCAGCCCCGTAGCGCATGGCATCCTGGGCATGCTCCACGAACTTCGCCTCACCCTCTTTCAGTGAGATGGAGTTGATGATGCTCTTGCCCTGCACGCATTTCAGACCGGCCTTGATTACCTCCCAGTCAGATGAGTCAATCATCACTGGCACCTTGGCGATGTCCGGCTCTGCCGCAATCATATTGAGGAAGGTGGTCATCTCTGCCTGGGCATCCAACAGCCCGTCGTCCATATTAATATCTATCACGAGAGCACCGTCCTCCACCTGTTTACGGGCAATGGCGACGGCCTCGTCGTAGTTCTTTTCCTTAATCAGTCGCAGGAACTTGCGGGAGCCTGCCACGTTGCAGCGCTCACCAACATTCACGAACTGTCTCGCTTCGAGGAGTTCGAGTCCCGAGAGCCACATGGATGCAGATTTCTGGGCCGGTACATGCGGCTGTTTCCCGACTACCAGGGGCTGGTACAACCTGATGAACTCATCCGTCGTACCGCAACAGCCACCGATGATATTCACGAGTCCCTCGTCCACAAGTTCCGCCATCTTCGGTGCCATCGTCTCTGCTGTCTCGTCATAGAGCCCCAGGGCGTTCGGCAGTCCAGCATTCGGATAGCAACTGATATAATAAGGTGCCTTCCGTGCCAGTTCCCGCAGATAGGGCTTCATCTGCGTAGCACCAAACGAGCAGTTCAGTCCGATAGAGAAAATCGGATAGGTACTCACGCTGGCGAGGAAAGCATCCAAGGTCTGTCCGGAGAGTGTTCGTCCTGCCAGATCACTGATGGTCACGCTGAGCATGATGGGCAATTCCGTGCTCCGCTGCAGCATCACCCGCATTGCAGCGTCGATACAGCACTTGGCATTCAACGAGTCGAAGATGGTTTCTATCAGCAGGGCATCCACCCCACCCTCTATGAGCGCATCCACCTGCTCCATATAGGCAGCGAGCAACTCATCATAGGTCAGTTCACGGGCCGCAGGATTACTCACATCTGGCGACATCGAAAGGGTCTTGTTCGTCGGACCGATGGAGCCTGCCACGAAACGCGGCTTTTCATCTGTCGAGAATTGGTCCGCCTCCCTACGGGCAATCCTGGCCCCTTGGAGAGCCATCTCTCGTGCAGAATCCTCTAAATGATAGTCAGCCTCACTGATGCGCTGGCTACTAAATGTGTTGGTCTCGATGATGTCGGCCCCAGCCTCTAAATAGCGACGGTGGATGTCGGCAATCACGTCAGGACGGGTCAGGTTGAGCACGTCGTTGTTGCCCTTCATCTGTCCCTGAAAGCCACCGAACCGCTCGCCACGGAAATCCTCCTCAGACAAATTGTATGTCTGAATCATCGTTCCCATTGCTCCGTCGAGCACGAGCACCCTTTCTCTGATTATATCGTTAAGTCCGTTCTTCACTATTCACTACTTATACACTTTCATCGCTCGGTCCATCTCGCGCCGGTCTTCCTTTTCCTTCAATGTCTGACGCTTGTCGTATTCCTTCTTACCCTTGCAGAGGGCAATGTCCATCTTCGCCCGACCTTTGTCGTCGATAAACACGAGGATAGGTACGATGGTATAGCCCGTCTGTTTCGTAGCACTCTCCAACTGCCGTATCTCCCGCTTTGTCAACAGCAACTTACGGTCGCGCTTCATCTCGTGATTGTTGTACGAGCCGTAGAAGTAAGGGCTGATATTCATCCCTTTCACCCACAACTCGCCATTGATCACGGTGCAGTAGGTATCCACCAGACTCGCCTTGCCGAGACGGATGCTCTTGATCTCCGTTCCCGTCAGCACGATACCAGCAGTAAAGGTCTCGATGAAGAAGTATTCAAACGAGGCCTTCTTATTCTTGATTTGTACTGGGCTTTTCTTCCTCAGCAGTTCCTGTTCTTTATTCATAACATTTCTTCAAAATGCCATGCACTTTTGTCACGACTCAGCCAATCAAGCAAACTTGTTGGCCTTCGCTGCTCCAAAAGTTCATTCAATCGTTGCAAATTTCTCCAGATTGTCGTCGATGTAGTGGGCTATGTCGTCCATCCATTCCTCCTCGTTCTCCACGAACTGATCATCGAGGTCATCAAACTCAGGGAACTTCTCAAACAGCGCCATAAACTCCTCTTCCGAGCAGTCCTTCTCGATTTCCTCGCGATGCTTCAACCAGAGGGTATGCGCCTCATAAATCAGTTTGGACAAATCGCGCATTCCCCACTGTTTCAACGCCTTGGCGAACGGGTTCTTAAAGATGAATTCGCCCAGTCCGTTATGGATCAGTTGCACAAATCCGCCGTCCATCACCTCCTCGTGCAGCATATCCCAGGCCAGCAAGGTAATCTGGTCGGCATTCAATTCTGCCATCGTTTCTGCCGTCAGTTCACCACCGATCGCCTCACGAATGGCATCCACAAACACTTGGACGAAGGCGTCCATTCCCTCCCCCGCAGCCTGTTGCAGCCTACTGTCTTTGACAATCACTTCTTTCATATCGGCTGCAAAATTACGAATAAAAGAGAGAAAAACCAAATTTATTTGGATTTTTACCCTATACCTTATTTATTTATCAACAATAATTCGTAATTTTGTGGCGTCAAACATCAATAATCGCACAAAAATGAAGAAACGGATCGTTCTTATGCTGGTCTGTCTGTTCACAGCAGGTATGGCTTTTGCCAAAGGTCACTGGGTAGGCACATGGGGCACAGCCCCACAACTCGTAGAAAGACATAACAATCCCCCATCGCCTGGATTGGCGAACAACTCTCTGCGCCAGATCGTACAAGTGTCGATTGGTGGCAAGAAGGTGCGTCTGAAACTCACCAATGAGTTCAGCCAGGAAGCCACAGAGATCAAAGCCGTGGAACTGGCCATCGCCAAGACGGCAGGCAGTAGCAGCGAGATCGATGAGAAGTCGAAGGTGAGCCTGACCTTCGACGGCAAGGCGTCGGTAGAAATCCCTGCTGGCGGAAAGGTCGTATCCGATCCCGTCAACTTCAAGATCGGCCCTCGCGAAAACGTGGCCATCACCATCCATTACGGTGCCTCATCAACCAGCGTCAGCGGACATCCCGGTTCACGAACCACCTCGTATCTGAAAACGGGAAACACGACTGATTTCACGGATGCCGTCAAGACAGACCACTGGTACAATATACTAGCATTGGAGGTTGAAGCACCCCAAAAAGCAGGGGCTGTGTCCATCTTAGGCAACTCCATCACCGACGGACGAGGCTCCACCACCAATCAGCAGAACCGCTGGGCCGACGTACTTTCACGCCGTCTGTTAGGCAACAAGGCGACCCGTCAGGTGGGTGTGCTCAATATGGGCATTGGTGGCAATTGCGTACTTGGCGGAGGGTTAGGCCCTGCTGCTGTCAACCGCTATCAGCGAGACCTATTCGGACAAGAGGGCGTGAAGTGGATCATCCTTTTCGAGGCAGTCAACGACCTGGGCTATGCTCGCAACGGCGAACAAACGGCACAGCGTATCATCGATGTCTATAAACAGATCATCCGTGAGGCTCACCAGAAAGGCATCCGAGTCTTCGGCGCCACCATCACCCCCTTCAAGGGCAACAACTATTACTCAGACCACCACGAGAAGGGTCGTCAGATAATAAACGAATGGATCCGCACCACAAAGATGTTGGATGGTGTGATCGACTTCGACCAGGCTGTCCGCAATCCGCAGGACAAGGAAGCCATGCAACAACAGTTCCTTTTCGAGAACGACTGGCTCCACCTGAATGCACAGGGCTACGAGACGATGGGCAACAGCATCGACCTGAACCTCTTCACCAAGACCAGTCCCCTGGCTGCCAACGAAGACTAAGGCGCAAATGGGGTTGCCTTCAGATTATTCTGCCCCCATGATGATATTTAGCACCTTCACGATGTCTGCGACATTCACAACGCCGTCGCCATTTACATCGGCTGACATCTCGAGAAATTTCTCCGTCGGATGGCCCATGATGTAGTTTACGACCTCCACGATGTCGGCAGCATCTATTTTTCCATCTCCATTTACATCACCCTTTTCTGATGCATTCTTATAAGTCAGATAGCCAGGATTACTTGCACCATCATCGATGTGGGCATAGGTATGGTCTATATGGTTTTCGTCCCATGTCGTACCATTGCCACCAACTAACTTAGGACATCCATAAAAAATACTTTTCGATTTATCATTCTCCTCTGATTTCCATTCAGCGTTTTCTATTGTCCAATTGTCACTTACGTATATTGTTGTTAGTGCTTCACAGTTTTTAAACATCTGTCCCATATTCGTCACTTTTGACGTATTAAAACTACTCAAATCAAGGACTTTCAGATTCTTACAAGCCCTGAACATAATATCCATTTGAGTGACGTTGTCTGTGTTGAAATTACTAACATCAAGGTTCTCCAGCGCATAGCAATCGCCAAACATATACGCCATGTCTGTTACATTAGAAGTATTGAAACTGCTGATGTTAAGACTCTTGAGTGCATAGCAACATTCAAAGAGACTCTTCATGTTATAGACATTGCCTGTTTCAAAATTGCTCAAATCAAGTGATGTAAGATTTGTGCATACAGCAAACATTGCATCCATATTATTAACGTTCCTTGTGTCAAAGTGGCTCACATCAATGTTTGTTAAGCCGTAGCATTCGGTAAACATAAACCCCATATCGGTAACATTACTGGTTTTCAGATTCTCTATTCCCGAAATGGTAGCAAGATTGGTTAATTCAACAAACCAGCACCGCGTACTTGTCAAGTCTCTGTAATCTGCAAAAGAGTTGTCAAAAACTACTGAGGTAATCGTTTTCCTTTGGCCATGCCAGCCTCTTTCTTTTCCATTCTCACTTGTAAACGGCCCGATATCCATACCATTGCGACTGCTCTTCTGGTTGTCGTAGTAGAACGTGAGCGTAGTGTTGTCATTGCTTAGGGCTGCGTATGCCTCTGCTGCCTTGATAGTCATCGGCATTACAAATGTTATGCAAGCGATCATCGCATAAAGGATATACTTCTTCATATTATTCTGTTATTATTACCGGATATCAATAAGTAATGTTTCATATATCGTTATGTTATTTACGTTTATTCATTTATTATCCTCCTCTGTGGCTACGACCATTGTCGGGCCGTCGCCGCAGTAGTATACCATAGGAAGCATATCAGCGTGCATCTCTTGCTGGATGCGGCAGTAGTTGTTTTGTGCAGGAAAATCACTCAGAGCCTGCATGTCGGCCTGGGTCAGCGGTTCACGACGGAAGATATAGTTGCGGTAGGTGCGGTCTTCGTTGGCAAAGTCCTCGGCATCAAAGCAAGGATAGGGATACCATTGTTCGCCAACATGCACCTCGCACACCGCTTCCGGCTTTCTCACGCTGGCAGTCCCTCGGCTAATGTCTTTATACAGAGACAATTCCACATGCGCCTCAATGTCCTGCAAGCCATGAAACACGTGCCCCAAGAGTTCTACATCTTCATCTATCTTAGCGAGACGTACAGCAGGTTTTATCATTATGCCAGTATCAAACGGAGGCAGCAATAGTTCAGCCTGTTCATTGCCAGGTAGATAGATATTCTCGCGGTAAAGCCGCGGTCCGTACTGCGGAGCCTCCTCCGTGATACAGTAATCCACCACGCTGTCGGTTCCCACCACCTGCGCCTTCCACTTCCAGCAATGTCCACCGTCGTGTTGGATGCTCATCACGGGGTTACTTACCAGTTCCACTAGCACCGCCTGTCGATAACGGCACTCATAGACTCTATCACCTTTTCTTAGTTTGCATTTTCCCATACGCTCCACATTTCTTACTATTACTTTGCAAAGATACAAATAAATCCCGAAATAACAAAGAAAAAGAGGTTTTTTTATACCCATTAAGGGGCGTTGGGGGGAACTACACGTAGTAACAGGTACAAAGACCCGTGGTAGCAGGGGGAGAGATTAGGGGTAAGCGGTCGTCGGCGTCCGTGCTCGATAATAAGCACGGGCGTGCTTATTATCATGAGCGAACGTGCACATTATCGCGAGCGGTCGTCAACGACCATCTTTTTTCAAAGATTATCACTACTGTCCCGTTAAAGTGGACTGATCGCTCTTTGAAATAATTGAAATTCAGTCTATTAGGTAAGTTTTCGAAATGAAACGGACTTGATTTTGTAACTTTGCAGCCAAATACAATTGACTGCTATGTTCCAGGATAAATACGTTTTTGCTCAACTTACCGCTTTTCTGAACAGGACTCAGTTTAACAACTACGTTCGCAAGTATGATGGTAATCGCTACGTGAAGCATTTCACCTGTTGGAACCAACTGCTTGCAATGATGTTCGGACAACTGAGTAATCGTGAGAGTCTTCGCGACCTGATTGTTGCTTTTGAAGCACATCGGGCCAAGCAATATCATCTTGGATTAGGTCGTGAACCTATCGCTAAAACGACTCTTGCGTCAGCTAATCAGAATCGTGATTACAGAATCTTCGAGGACTTTGCCTTCTATAT
>JAGCRH010000041.1 GCA_017964785.1 Prevotella sp. | reverse complement strand
GGTAATCTGTTTGAGGGTGTCAATCCAGGAATAGCCCACACCATCGCTGAATTGTTCTTTCTGACGCCAGGCGACTTCTTTTGGAAGCATATCGGCGAAGGCCTCGCGAACAATCTTCTTTTCCATTGTGGAACCTGGACACATCTTGGCCTCTGGGTTGGTGCGCATAGCGACATCGAGGAATTCCTTGTCGAGGAACGGCACACGACCCTCAACACCCCAAGCACTCAGACTCTTGTTGGCACGCAGACAGTCGTACATATAGAGTTTACCGAGTTTGCGAACGGTTTCATCGTGGAAGTCCTTTGCTGTTGGGGCCTTGTGGAAATAGAGATAACCACCAAAGATCTCATCGGCTCCCTCACCCGAGAGTACCATCTTAATACCCATCGACTTGATGACGCGGGCCAATAAGTACATAGGCGTAGAGGCACGGACGGTGGTGACGTCGTAGGTCTCGATGAAATAAATGACGTCGCGGATGGCGTCGAGACCTTCTTGGATGGTGTAATTGATTTCGTGGTGAACAGTGCCTATATGGTCGGCCACGAGTTTGGCCTTTGCCAAGTCAGGCGCACCTTTCAGACCTACAGCAAACGAGTGCAGACGGGGCCAATAGGCTTTTGTTTTCGAGTCATCCTCGATACGCATCTCCGAGTATTTCTCAGCAATAGCGGAAATGACAGATGAATCCAAACCACCGCTCAAAAGCACGCCATAAGGTACGTCTGACATCAACTGACGCTTCACGGCATCCTCTAATGCATCGTGGATGGCCTCAACAGAAGCAGGGTTATCCTTCACAGCATCATACTGCATCCAGTCGCGACGGTAGTACCATTTCTGACCTGGATCAACACTCCAATAATAGTGTCCTGGTTTAAATGGCTCGTAACGCTCGCACTGACCTTCGAGAGCCTTCAACTCAGAGGCTACATACACCGTGCCGTCGCTGTCGTATCCAATATAAAGAGGTATCACACCGATGGGGTCGCGGGCAATGAGGAACTCGTTGCGCTCTTCGTCGTAAAGCACAAAGGCAAAGATGCCACTCAGGTCTTCGAGGAAGTTGATACCCTTCTCGCGATAGAGGGCCAGAATCACTTCACAGTCAGAGCCTGTCTGGAACTCATACTGTCCGGCAAAACGACGGCGGATTTCCTGATGGTTATAGATCTCACCATTCACAGCCAAGACCTGCTTCTTATCAGGACTGTAAAGGGGCTGTCCGCCTGATTCTGGATCCACGATGCTCAGTCGCTCATGGGCGAGAATGGCGCTTCCACCACAATAAATACCACTCCAGTCAGGTCCGCGATGACGGATCTTCTGACTCATCTTTAACGCTTTATCACGAAGAGCATGCGTCTGCTCCTTTACATTCAATATTGCTACGATTCCACACATATTCTTATTTATTTTTCAATTTGACAATTTTCGATTTGACGTTATTTCGTTATATCGTTTTTACGTTATGACGATTAAAGATAGGAAAGATAGAGATAATTGGTTTGAGCGGGGTATTCCGCTGCGAGGGTGTCAATCTGATTGACGGTAGGTACGAGTCCCAACATCTTACGCCATTTGCGGATAGTGAGGCCGGCTTGTTCCATCTTCATACGATTCTCTAAGCCGATGGCGCGGGCAATCTGAAAATCGGAAAAGCCATAGACCTTGGCAGCACGCAACAGCAGGGCCACCTCTGGCGACTGCAAGTACTCCTTAAACTCACTCGGCTCCATAAACTCTGAGATCTCAGAAAGATGGGTGTACCCTTTCAGTTGCTGGTCGATATCCACGATATGCTTCAGTTTCTGCAAGAACCAACGGTCAATCATCGTTAACTGATGAATTTGTTCGATGGTATAGCCAATCTTCAGTGCCTTCGACACAACGAAGATACGCATATCCGTAGGTTCATGTAGGGATTTCTCGATGTCTGGTATCTTGATGGCGTGATTCTCAACAAAACCGTGCATGCCTTGTCCAATCATACGCAAGCCCTTTTGCAGCGCCTCCTCGAAGGTTCGACCAATCGCCATTACCTCACCCACACTTTTCATCGACGAGCCAAGTTGACGCTTGACACCTTGGAACTTAGTCAAATCCCAACGGGGAATTTTTACCACTACATAGTCGAGGGCTGGCTCGAAGAAGGCACTCGTTGTCTTCGTCACAGAGTTCTTCAAGTCGAAGAGGCCATAGCCGAGGCCAAGTTTGGCAGCGACAAAGGCTAAGGGATAGCCAGTTGCCTTCGATGCCAGAGCAGAAGAACGACTCAGACGGGCGTTCACCTCGATGACGCGATAGTCCTCTGAGTTGGGGTCGAGCGCATACTGCACGTTACACTCGCCTACGATACCAATGTGACGGATAATCTTGATGGCCAACGCGCGCAGTTTATGATACTCGCTATTGGTAAGCGTCTGCGACGGAGCCACCACAATCGACTCACCCGTATGAATACCCAGTGGGTCGAAGTTCTCCATATTACAAACGGTGATGCAGTTGTCATACTTGTCGCGCACCACTTCGTATTCTATTTCTTTCCAACCTTTCAGCGACTTCTCCACCAGCACCTGTGGCGAGAATGAGAAGGCTTCTTCGGCCTGTGCCAACAATTCGTCTTCGTTGTCGCAGAAACCTGAACCCAGACCACCAAGGGCGTAGGCTGCTCTTAATATCACTGGGAAGCCTAATTCATGTGCCGCTTTTTGCACCTCTTCGACGGTAGAACAGGCCTCACTTTTGATGGTCTTCACGCCAATCTCATCGAGACGCTTCACAAACAGGTCGCGGTCTTCTGTATCGATGATGGCCTGAACGGGCGTGCCTAATACCTCGACGCCGTATTTCTCGAGCACGCCTTTTTCGTAGAGTTCGACACCACAGTTGAGTGCCGTTTGTCCACCAAAACTCAAAAGGATGCCGTCAGGACGTTCTTTTTCAATGACGCGCTCCACAAACTCGGCCTTCACGGGTTGGAAATACACGGTATCGGCTACTCCTTTCGAAGTCTGCACCGTTGCGATATTGGGGTTGATCAGCACCGAATGAATGCCTTCTTCCTTCAGTGCCTTCAATGCCTG
>JAGCRH010000040.1 GCA_017964785.1 Prevotella sp. | reverse complement strand
CTCGACAATACGAGCCATCAGGGGGTGGTTCAAGTAGAACCCGATCTCAGGATGATCGCTATAATAGTTTGCCATAATTACTTCGAATTTTGCTTATAGTATTTAATGAGTTTGGGAACTACCTCTTCGACGGTACCAACAATCACGTAGTCTGCGATGCGGTTGATGGGAGCATCGGGATCGCTGTTCACAGAGATGATGATACCAGAGTCCTGCATACCAGCGATGTGCTGGATCTGACCGGAGATACCACAGGCGATGTACACCTTGGGATGAACGGTCACACCTGTCTGACCAATCTGACGATCGTGATCGAGCCAGCCAGCATCAACGGCTGCACGAGAACCACCAACCTCACCATGCAGTACCTTAGCCAGGTCGAACAGCAGGTCAAAGTTCTCCTTCGAGCCCATACCATAACCACCGGCCACCACGATGGGCGCACCCTTCAGGTTGTGCTTGGCAGCCTCCACGTGGTGGTCGAGTACCTTCACAACGAAAGCCTCAGGGCTTACATACTTGCTGACCTCGGGATAAACGACCTCCTTCTTGCAAGCACCCTCATAGATGGCCTTCTGCATCACGCCAGAGCGGACGGTAGCCATTTGAGGACGATGGTCGGGGTTTACGATGGTAGCCACGATGTTACCACCAAAAGCAGGACGAATCTGATAGAGCAGATTGTCGTAGTGGGTCTTGGTCTTCGCATCGTCGTACGGACCAATCTCCAACTCGGTGCAGTCGGCAGTCAGACCAGAGGTGAGTGATGACGACACACGAGGACCGAGGTCGCGACCAATCACGGTAGCACCCATCAGACAGATCTGAGGCTGCTCCTCCTTGAAGAGGTTCACGAGGATATCGGTGTGAGGAGCGGAGGTATAAGGGAACAGGTCCTTGGCATCGAACACAAAGAGTTTGTCGACACCATAGGGCAAAATCTGATCCTCCACCTTACCCTTGATGCCAGTACCAGCCACGATGGCGTGGAGTTCCACACCTAATGTATTGGCGAGTTTGCGACCCTTGGTCAGCAACTCCTGAGATACTTCCTGTACCTGAGTACCTTCAATTTCGCAATATACAAATACGTTGTTCATATCTCTTAGCCAATAATCTTTTCTTCCAATAATTCTTTGATCATTCCCTCGATATCAGCATCAGAAGCCGTCAAAGTCTTCGACTCCTTAGCCTGGAACACGATGTTCTTGATGGCCTTCACCTTGGTGGGCGAGCCATTCAGACCACACTGGTTCACATCGCCATCCACGTCAGCCACGCTCCACTGGTTCAGTGTGAGTTCAGGACGCTCATTGTACAGATAGTCGTAGGCAGTACCCTCGGCAGGACGCTCCATCGGACAGGTAGCACGCTTGTACTTCATCACCAACTTAGCGTTCTGGGGACGACAGGGAGCAGCGCTTCCGTTCACGGTAATCACCACAGGCAGAGGAGCCTCAACTGTCTCCACACCACCGTCGATCACACGCTTGATGGTAGCCTTGCCATCCTTCACACTGAGCACCTCCTCAGCGTATGTCACCTGGTTCAGGCCCAGTTTCTGAGCCACCTGAGGACCTACCTGAGCCGTATCACCGTCAATCGCCTGACGACCACCGATCACGATATCCACATCGCCGATCTTCTTGATGGCCGTAGCCAAGGCGTAAGAAGTAGCGAGGGTATCAGCACCAGCGAAGAGTCGGTCGGTCAACAACCAACCTGTATCAGCGCCACGATAAAGTCCCTGACGGATAATCTCACCTGCACGTGGAGGACCCATCGTGAGGATTCCTACTGTTGAGCCTGGATTCTGCTCCTTCAAACGGAGGGCCTGCTCCAAGGCGTTCAAATCTTCTGGATTGAAGATGGCGGGTAAGGCAGCACGGTTTACGGTGCCTTCGGCAGTCATAGCATCCTTACCCACATTTCGGGTGTCTGGCACTTGCTTGGCCAGAACAACAATTTTTAAAGCCATATAATATTATTAATAATGTATAGTCTCTGAAAACGGCTGCAAAGGTACTACAAATTACCCACACAGCCAAATAAAATGCACAAAATCAACTCTTTTGTGCACAAAATGCCCGTTTTGTGCAATCGCGAATAGTGACTTTTTCTGTTGATATTTGCATTTGTTTCCGAAAAAAACTGTATCTTTGCAACCGATATCTAACTGAAGATGTTATGGCTAACGGATTTTATACGATATTGCTGCTCATCATGAGCAATGTGTTTATGACCTTTGCGTGGTACGGTCACCTCAGACTCCAACAGTCGGGGGTGTCCACCAACTGGCCCCTCTACTTAGTGATTGCCTTCTCCTGGATGATCGCCTTTTTCGAGGATAACACAAGACTTTTACCCATCAGAGAGATTAACATTTAATTTATTAATAATCAGATATATACATTATGAATTATTTATATCCTATTGGACTGTTAATTATCTCTAATATTTTTATGACCTTCGCTTGGTACGGTCATTTGAAGTTGCAGCAGATAAATGTTTTCACTGATAATACACCGTTATACGTGGTAATTTTAGCATCGTGGTTGTTGGCTCTACCAGAATATGCATGCCAAGTTCCGGCTAATAGATTCGGTTTTGATGGTAACGGTGGAGCATACACGCTACTACAACTAAAGGTAATTCAAGAGGTAATATCGCTAACTGTTTTTACTATATTTGTGTCGATGTTCTTTAATGGTGAAGCACTACATTGGAATCACGCTGCCGCATTTCTATGCTTAATAATGGCAGTTTATTTTGTGTTTATGAAATAAATGTGCCCTAAATCACAGTTTCCTATAATATAATAATGTGAGGAAATGAAGTCATTTAGTCAGTACGTAAGATTGAATCAAGATGGGATAGAGGAACTATATCCTTTTGATTACTTGGATTACTATGCAAAGGAGATACACCCTTTTAGTTGGTTTACTGTTGATGGTAAGGACATAGGGTTTTTTGATGGCATAACCGCCGACGAGTTCCGTAAGAAGAACGCAGAGCAAGGCTTCATTGATGATAAGTTGGAAAAGATAATTAACGATGAGAATATAGAGAAATTACAAGAAGAACTTGAAAAAGAGGGTAAGCAAGTTTGTCCTATCAATATCTATATACTATCATTATTCTTATTTGAGAGGGCTAAATCACGCTATCTATTCTTGCTAAAGCCGAATCTGAATGAAACGCTATCGGCGTTGAATGACGTTTCAAATATCACTTTTACAAATAAGGATGGCTCAACAGTAGAAAGCAAGTCTGATATTTTAATCCAAACGGTTGTTGATGCTCTGGAAGCCAATAAAGAACGATTTGCACTTAATTACGAGGTTGAGAAGATTGTTACTTGGGATAAGGTTTCCAACAAGTCAATAATACTTGCTTCTTTCGTTAATGATATGGCAAACTTCTTGCACAGTTACTTTCCTTTAAAACGTAAGAAAGATGCACTTGTTTCAGTAAATGAAGTGGACTTGATATTATATCTTCTCAGTTTCTTCGGATATGCTTACGGAAAATTGAACAACAAACGATATTGGCAGTTGATGAACTTATACAAGAGAATTGAAGAGAATTATTCTACTGATATTGGTGAGTTCACAATTAACGGAGAAAAACGATATATGCCAATGCTCTTTATACCTTATTCAGTTTGGAGCAATGGCAATATTGATTGGACTGACGAGAATCTTACCAAGTTCGTTGGAGTTAAAGGTACAACTATCAAGTTTCCGAAAGAAATCAACTGATTCACAGTAGTTTAGATTCCGATTTATCGTCCTTAATAGTAGGTTTTCATTGGTGAGAATAGTAAATATCCGCACCCTCTGACAACTTACTATTATTTTCATTGTTACCTCATTTTCTTGCCGTATCTTTGCACCGTCAAAACAAGTTAAACGGTGTGCCAGATACCACAAATATTCCGCAGGGCAGCGGTAAATGAAATGACAAATTTAAATAAAGTCAACGAAAAAGTTAACGTAGCAAACAATGCTACAAGTAGTAACAATGTAAATGACATGATTATGAAAAATGTTAGTACAATTATCACTCTTGCCATGTTGCAGGAGAAAGGAATCAAGATTGCAAGGCTTGCAGGGAACAGAACGCTTAACGAGAAGATTGTTAATGCTAAGAAGAAGTCCCTGAAAGAGACAGGCCTTTTAGTACCAGCCGTAATTGTGAGTGCTGATAAGGCTATTGCTGAGGGGCTTGAAGTTGTGGACTTTGAGACGGGAGGACAGGTGACGGAAGAGAACGCTAAAGACTATGTGGTTCTTGTTGATGCCAACCACCGTTACAAGGCTCACCTAAAACTTCAAAAAGAAGAAGAGAATTATGACAGTGAGTTTTATTTTATGTTCCCGTTACAGGACATAAGTGTTACTAAGATGTTGAGTGAAATCAACATTGCAACAAACCCATGGAAAACGGCTGACTATGGTAAGGGTGCAGCAATGGTTCTGAAAGAGAAGTTACCTTTACTTGATGCAATCAATTCACTTACAGGAGAGGGCTATTCTCCAGAAGCAGCCTGCAAGTGGCTTAGAGGTGACAACAAGATTACCAAAACTATAATGGTAAGGGCTATGAACGGTGACATCGCTGATGAACTAAAGAAAACCAACAAGATTGAGCAAGGGCTGAAACTGTTGGATGCTGCCAAGAAATCATTCGGTAAAGATTTCTTGAAAAGTAGGACATTGCCAGATTGGATAATATCCAAGGCTAACGATTGGGAGGAAAGCAGGGCTGAATTTGTTGACGCAATGAGCCGTTTCCTTTCAAGTCTGGATAGAGAGACTGCCGATGACATTACTAATAGCAAAGGGAAACGAGGTGGAGACGCTAAGGAAACAATTATCAACAGGAAATTAAATGCCCTGTGGGAGAAACGAGACAAATAATCGGTGTGTGGTCGAGGAGCCTGTTATCAGCAATGGTAGCAGGCTTTTTTTATGGTACACCTCACAACATACAAGTTTGAAAATTCACATCAAAGGTCGATTATCCGTGTCTTTTACATAATATATAGGTACAACTCCAGGCAAGTCGGAAAAGTAAGGTAAGGTGCAAAATCTTAGCATTTCATTCAAATTTGATAGAGCCAGCGTACTGAAAAATCCGATTTCGGTGGTTTTGACGGTTGGATCGTCGTAGTTCAATAATTGTGGTCTAATATTTCGTACACCCACCCAGAATGAATATCTTAGCATAAGACGAGAAATCAGATACCGCTACCATCGAGGGGAGCATAACTATAGATGATATAACAGATTCTTATACTTAATTACGACAAGACGATGAATCACTACACATTTGAACAGGTAAAAGAGATTGCAGCCAAGAACGGAATTACAGGGAGCAACGTAAGAATAGGTCTCTGGGCTTAGATGAACGGCTTCATTAAAAAGAGGAAACAGGTGAACAAGCAGCGTACCACCTATTATTATAAGATGAATGAGAATTTATGACCGCAGCATATAAATGGGGAAAAATGGCGGGTAGTTGTTGGGGAAAAGTGGCGGACTATACATTACTTAATTAACAGTACTTACTATAGCCTATACGGTGCTTCGCCCCGTAAGTCGGAGAGCGGTTTTAGATGAAGAAGTCACTAACTACAAAATCAATTAACCATGCTGATATACTTACCACATAGTAAGGTGTTCAACACAAGAAAAGAAGTAAAGGAATACTTAGGAAGTACAAACAAGTACAACAGAGCGTTAAAGCAGGGAGAGATATTTAATATTACTAATACAAACATTGCACACAATGGAACAATATACAACTGTCACCAGAAGAATCAATGAGATTACAGGAAATAACAAACTGATAGATGCCGTAGTCTATACCTATATCAAGTCAAGGATAAACTATAGGACTTATATTGCAGATACTGTAACGGAGTATGAAATGTCTTATCACTTAGGGCTATCCATTGATACAATAGAAAATGTCGTACCAAGGATTAGTAAGCACCCGTTTCTATTTGATAAGGTTGAACAGGATGAAGAAAAGAATATTGGAAGTTACAAGACTTACAATAGATACTACTTAGTTAAGGGCAATGATAATTTCTTCTTTATTTACAATTCGTTTTTTAATGATGATATGAATATTGCAAATTCCGTAGATAGATGCAAGGTCAAGGGCTTACTATTACTCATTAAATCTGTGTGCATAAAAGAGACGAATAAATATGTCAGTGACAAGCCTCGTAAGAATGGGCTTAACAAGTCCGAATTAGCAAGGAAGTTGGGAATAGATACTGATACACTGACAAAGTATCTGGCATTAGCAATAGGAGCAGGATAGATAAAGATGATACCTAACGGATTACTCATTACTAACAAGAGCATAATTCCAGACTTTTACAGTAATGATTCACTTACTAAGACTTACCACACAATATATAATTGGTGTTTGGATAATGGAATCATACCACCAGAGAGGAACGATACTATCATTATTAATGCTGATGGAACAATCACAAGAAGAAATAGTTTGCTAATGAATATCACAAGTAGGTTAGATGGTGACGATATATGCAGTTGGCTAACGGATAAGATTACTAAGAAACCAGAAGAAATGAGTTTGGAATATATTGCTACAATGCTGAATATACACATTAGCAAGGGAACTACGGACTATAATATTACCCTATAACTAAAAATGGAGAGTGTCTTAACTGTAGGTGCACAACCCCGAAAGTCCCCCGTCCATGTTTGAATAGAAAAGAATGCTTTTATAAAAATAGCAAATTTATAAACGATTATTAAATCGTAGTAATTATTTATTAACTTCTAAATTCAATTCATTATGAACGGATTAGTTTTAATGCCTACGGTGGCTGAAAACCGTACAAGTTTCTTTACTGATGCAGAAGTCGTAGAGCCTATCGTTGAAACGGTGAAACTTCCAAATCACTTCATTCAAGCCAATACGGTAGAGGTGACTTTGGAACATCTTGCTAACGACTGTGTAACACCTGTGTTTGCTAAAGACAATGAACTGACAATTAACCACGTTAGTTTTATACACACCGTTGAGGATTGTGTAAAAGACTTCTTTCGTGGTGAACAGGTGAATGATGCACAAGTGAGAGCAAGCCACGTAATCAAGGGGCGTGTTCCGTCTGCAATTCACAAGCCTGCAAATCAGTTGTTGGAGAGTGATAAGACCATTTACTATGAGCGTTGTGCATTCTCTATTGATGTGCCTACGATTTACCAAGACATTAACGGTAATCGTCTCTACTTGTCAGTTGTGGGAGTGAGAGCCTACAATCAGCAGAATCTCTACAGTAAGAAAGTTCCTGAGTTGTTCCGTGTTGCAATAGGCTTTAAAAATTCAGTTTGTTGCAATATGTGCGTTTTCACTGATGGCTACAAGGGAGAACTAAGGGTCAGCAGTACAAGAGAACTCTACCAAAGAGTTATGGAGTTGTTTAATCAGTTTAACCCTGCAAAACAGATTAATTTGATGCAGCAACTGTGCAACTCTTCACTATCGGAGCATCAATTTAGCGTTATATTAGGTAAAATGAGGCTTTGGCAGTACCTACCTATGAGACTGCAAAGGAACATACCACGTTTGCTAATCACTGATACAATGATTAATAATGTGGCTAAGTCCTACATTACTGATGAGAACTTTAGCAGTTATGGCACTGACATAAATATGTGGAAGTTCTACAATCTGCTGACAGGTGCAAATAAATCGTCTTATATTGATACGTTCTTAGACCGTTCACTTAATGCTTCTGAGATTGCTATGGGAATCAACGGAGCATTGAATAACACTGATGAGCGTTACAAATGGTTTATTGATTAACTGACTTGGGGAATGTTTCAGAAATGAGGTGTTCCCCTAAATTTTTACGATTATGCAAACAATGAGTTTTAAATGGTGTTCCAAAGGTTGTTTTATGGAAGCAATAGAGGTTTTCTTAAATCCGTACTTCTACCTAATTAACAAGAAAAGTCCTAACTATGATGGTTGGGAAACTCATAAAATACAATATGGGCTTAAAATTATATATGTGACGTTAAGAGCCAAAGAAGTGGATTATGACAAAGAACTGATAGAAACAGTTAAGCAACCTTGGTACGCTTACAATTCTGTGAAATATGAGGTTAAGCCAAATTGTTACGGAATTGAAGAAATTTGGTTTATAAAGGATAAAGGTTGGTTCGTAGCAGGTAAAAAACTTACACTTTGGAGAGTTTATAGTTAAAACTATGTTCAAATTAAGAGTGTGTTCAAATAAATCTCTATGGGATTGCTGAGCACACTCTTTTTAGTGTTCAACAAATACTTTGATTAAAATGAATGCAGTTATTTACGCACGTGTTTCTTCTATCGGTGATAGGCAGAACACAGACCGTCAGATTTCTGACCTCTTAGATTATGTGAAATATCAGAATCTGGAGATTTCCAAGATTTTTGAAGAGCATATATCTGGAGCAAAGAGAAATGTAGAGAGACCAATCTTAATGCAAGCAATAGACTATTGCAAGCAAAATGATGTTTCTATCCTCTTAGTAAGTGAACTTAGCAGATTGGGGAGAAATGCCTTTGAAGTGTTGGCAACAGTAAAAGACCTCATTGATAATGGCATTAACCTCTATATGCAGAAAGAACAGTTAACGCTACTTGATTCTGAGGGAAATCCCACAATGTTTGCACCTATAATGATTGCAACACTTTCCACCTGTGCACAGTTAGAGCGTGAAAACATTAAGTTCCGTTTAAACAGTGGTCGTAAACTCTACATTGAACGTGGTGGGAAACTTGGTCGTAAGGTTGGAAGCGTTAAGACCATTGAACAGAAGAAAGAGGAACACCACGACATAATCAGTTATCTGAAACGTGGCTATTCCATCCGTAATGTTGCTAAACTTACAGGTAAAGGAATAAGCACCGTACAACGAATAAAAGCGGAGTTTAATCTCTAAAGTAATAGTTTGGTAGGGCATCAGAAATGGTGTCCTACCTTATATATTTTAAGTGGATTTTTCGTTTTGTAGGGCTTAAATGTTAAAAAATACACAAATTTTAAGCGTAATCCATTGCTATATGAAATAATATGCTTACTTTTACAACGAGTTTCAAGTGCCCTACGTGTAGGAGTGCGTTTTTAATGGCTCAACTTATTAAAAAGAGCGATTGATATTATCCTTCCTCAGAAACGTGGAAAATTTCTAATCAGCAAGGGTAATGGCAATATGCTCACGTTTGGGATTATTATACCCATTATGGGAATGATATACCTCAATGCGTGGGCTATTGCTTCATTATTGGCTGATAGGTAATCCACGACCTCTGGGGTGATAGTAAGCAATAGTCCCACGTTCTTTAAACAATAATCCGCTGACTTCTTGGGATTGGTTAGCATAAGTAATAACGAATCATATATGATTATGAAAACAATTAGATTATTTGGAGTTGCACTACTTACAGTGTTAATGAGTGTTTGTTTTTCTGCTTGCAGCAGTAGTGATGATGATGACAATGGTGGCGGTGGAAGTGAAGTCACAGCATCAATTGAGGGGACTTGGTACTTGAAATCTGAAAACTGGGGAGGAGAAACTAAAACTTATGAAGATTATTCTGATAAAAGAATTTGGGTTATCACAAAGAGTGGAAGCAATCTCATTTTAAATGAAAAAAAGACTTCTGATAGTGGGAAAGAATACACACTTGAAACCGTGGGTAATAACGAATACAAGAAAGGTAATGATAAATTTGTTATTAAAACTCTCACGTCAAAAATGATGGAAGTGGGTTACTATGATAACTTTTACATAGATGATGAATCTTCAAAAGAATCTGGGATATACACATTTATGAGATAACATGTGAATAATGAAATTAATATCTCAAAACATGAGGGCGGCACAACATTTGCTGCCCTTTTTGGGATATATAGGTCAATTCTGATAAGTAACTCAAATTCCGTTTTTATTAGTTTTGAGATAGCAGAAAAATAGCATATACTTGTCTAAGATTGATTCAAAGTGACTTCGTAGAGGTGCACCTCATTTTTACTCTGAATTGATCGATTTTCAGATAAGTTACGTTGAATCATTAAAAATGGAATTATGAATAACACTACCATCAAGGGAAATGTCCCTTACCTAAGCCCTCTAATTGGCTTTAAAAACGAAAATTCTAAAGGCTATGCCAACCTAAGATTTTCAAACGGAAAAGTAACGCAGCCACCACGCTAATTAGTGTGATGGTTGCGTTTTTATATTATAGTTGCTTCAAGAACTTTTTTTATCATCAAGTTGCTTTGCGTACCTTTCTCTATATGACAAGTCTAAGTTTAGTTTAACTGCAAAAGCATATTCAGTCCATTCAGACATAAAAAAGTCTTTAATATTGACGGTCTTAACCTGTGTGGGAGAAAATGAGAATGTGCCATCAGCAGTAGCCATATCATATTTGAAAGTCATATCACCAGTTTCAAGGTTAATGTCAGCATCTACGATATACGCAGCAGGGGAACATCTTACTTTAGTGATTGCAATATAGAATATCATTCCAGACTTAAATAGTACCTTATAGAAGCCTTTCATTGTGGTGATTGGATAATATTCTATTTTCTCCAGATACAAATGATACATTTCAGTAAGTTCATCGTTTGTAATATTACTTATACGCTCATAAGCATCTATGTTGCTATATGCTTTCTTGATGGAATCTATTTGGTTTAAAACCTCTCTTTCCTTACGTTTTAAACCCGCTATCTCAGCATCAACCTTTTTTATATCAACATCCGTTTTTGCTTGGTCTTGTTCCAATGCTTTTACAAACACCTCATTTGTAGCCACCAATAGTTTTTGAACATTCTGCTGAGTCCTATTATTAAGTTCTTCTTTTCTCAAAATAGCAAAATCAATCTTTTTAGCAATACCCTCTATTATCTCATTTAATTCGTTTACTCTTGTTTGTCCTGTCTCTTTATAATAATCAATAATTTCTTGGCTACGTTGAATAAACAAATTCTTAATCACAGAGTTTGTCAATTCATAAGAAGTTTCGTCAATGTTGACGCTACAAAATTTGTTGCTATTACGGCTTTCATTACAGGAACATCTATAAGTCAATACAGTAATACCATTTTCTCTCTTCTTTGGTTTAACCATCATTGAGCGACCACACCTACATCTTATAATACCTTTGAACGGATTGAAATATACTCTGGCAGTTGATACATACTTGTTGTTAATAGCAATTTTTTCACCTGCTCTTCTAAAATCTTCTTCGGAGATAATTGGCTCAATATGTTGGATAGCGACATCTTCCTTTCCTTTTACCTTACCATATGACTGTGTGCGTTTTCTAATACCAATATACAATTCATTGTGAATAATACGGCTGAGAATAGATATTGATGGCATTCCTTTATGAATCATTATGTTTCTGTCATTTAGATACTGCATAACACCATATAGAGTTTTTCCATCTAATACCAACTCAAATATTTTCTTCACGACCTCAACTTCTTCTGGGTTTTGTTCTAACAAATACTTAGGCCTGTTAGAAATAGTGTTGGGTACGCTTCTAAAGCCATAAGGAATTTTTGCATCAACAACTGCATACGGATTAGACTTGAACAACGCTTGTTTCCCGTCTTGATTCTTTCTTTTTATCTCATTACGTTCTTGTGCTGCACCCCATAATTGGATAATCAGCAACAGTAATTCGCTGATATTTAAATTCTCTTTAGCCTTATATACTTTGGCTGAATCATCAAGAAGAATTACCGAAATGCCATTGTTAAGAATCTGCTGAATATCATTAAGTGCTTCAGTAATTTGTTCCTTACGACTGAGGCGAGAAATTTCAGAAACTACAATCACATCACAGTCGTTTTCCGTGAGAGAATTAAGTCTTTGATAGCCTTTTCTATCAAGTGTAGCACCCGAAATACCAAAATCTTCTATAATAAATTCTAATTCATAACCGTTTTCTCCGCAAAAATTAGTAATTTTGCAGCGTTGACGGGCTAAGTCTTGCTTAGTAGTGGAAACTCTGGCATAACCTATTGCTCTCATATATCTATAATTTTTAAACAGTTAGAAATGAATAATTATATAAATCACGCTGCAAAGATACGAAGAAATTTTCAGATGGGCAAATCTTTTGCAATATCTGAGTACTGTTGTCAAGTACCGGCCAACAGGATTGGGTTCGTGGATAATGGAGGTCCCTTCAATCTGGTGCAACTCAAGGTCATTCAGGAATGCATCTCGTTGGTGGTGTTCGCCGTGATTGCCAACCTGATCTTCCAGCACGAGCAACTCCACTGGAACCACGCCGCTGCGGCACTTTGTCTGGTAGCGGCTGTCTATTTTGTATTTATGAAACCGTAGATAATCCCTATATGAGATGACAGATAATCGACTATTGCCAATGGCTCTTTTCCGTCGCTTGTTCCTCTGTCTGCTGTTGCTGACTTTGGGGATGGGGGGTGTGTTCGCCGCCGACATCACTGCCAAGATGGATTCTGTGCGTCGCGAGATGAAATCCTTGAAGGGCAAAGAACGGATGCGTGCTTGGAATGTCCTGTATAATTATGCCTTTCAGTCGGGCGAGGAGCACTCTTCAATGCAGACTCTTGACGAATGGATTGCCGATGCACATGAGCATCACGACGAATGGAGCGAGAGTGTAGCCCGCCAAAACAAGTTAGTGGACTACTACAACTTGGCCAAGTATGACTCTGTGCGGAGTACGGCTCAGGAGGCGATGGACTTCTGTCGTGACAAGGAGGGATTGACGCGCAAGTTTTTTGAGGCTTGGCATTTGTTGATATGCAGTTATCATGCCCAGGGGCAGTACAATACTGCCATCCGCGAGGGTCGAAAGATGCACGTAGAGGCCATGCTGAAGAATGATATCTTCGGACAGTCGATGGCCTACTATAATATGGGTAATGTGTATTATACGATGCGCCACTTCCGTCAGTCGGTGGATGCCTTGGAACAGAGCGTCCGTCTGTTGCAGCGCGAAGACAGCAGCGAGTCAGTGCTTCTGGAGGTCTATCCTTATTTCGGCGATGCCTTGGAGGCTCAGAAGGACTACAAGAAACTGGACGAGATGACTCGGGAGTGGGGTAAGCACGTGGAGCATTTCGGCAAAAACAAACAGAACCAGTTGGATATGCCCCCTATCTATGCCAATTACTATATTGGGCGCACCCAGGCCCTGCTGGGTCTCGGACGTACTGGTGAGGCTCGTCAGGCATTAAAGGAGGCCGAAAAGAATATCAGCGACTCCACCTCTTTCGAGTGGTTATACCTTCTATATTATAATGCCGAACTGGCTCGTCGCGATGGAAACTACGACGAGGCGCTCCGCCTGAATGCCGAACGGATAAGACTCAGTCATGTCATCGTCGATAAACCGACGATGATTCCCATACACCTGCAACGGGCTGACATCCTGTATTCGGCAGGCCGCTACAAGGAAGCCGCAGAGATGTATAAGCAGGTCTATCACATCGACGATTCGATGAACACGATGCAGACCCGCGAGCAACTGAACGAGATGAGTACCTTCTTCCAGGTGGACGAGTTGAAGGTGCAGAATGAAGAACAGCAGGACTTATATTCGAAGATTATCGGTGCCATGGTGATATTTGCACTGCTGCTGTTCCTGATACATCGTTATATCGCTGCTCGGAAACTGAAACAGAAGAATAATGAACTGGCGCGTAGCAATGCCGAACTGCAATTGGCCAATGAGAAGGCGCAGGAGTCGTCGCGGATGAAGAATGCCTTTATTCGGAATATCTCGCACGAGATACGTACCCCCTTGAATATCCTCAATGGCTTTACGCAGGTGTTGTTAGACCAGGAGGGGCAGTTGTCGGCTACCGAGAGGGCTGACATTAGCCAACGTGTGGAAGAGAACTCGAAGCATATGTCGGAACTGGTGAATAAGATGTTGGAGATGTCAGAGATCAGCAGTACCGTTATTGAACGCACGGAAGTGGTAAATGCCAGTACCATTGTCGACAGAGCGGTCGAGATGTCGGGTATCACCCATACCACAGCCCCAGGCCAGCCTGCCAGTCCGGTGAGTTTTGCCATACAGAACGAAGTGGATGACGCACTGACTGTCACGACCAATTCGCATTATGCCCAGCGTGCCCTGCGCCACCTGTTGGAGAATGCCCGTAAGTTTACGAGACAGGGCTATGTCCATCTGTATGCGACAGCCGACGGGCAGATGGTGACCTTCATGGTGGAGGATACGGGTATCGGTGTGCCGAAGGAGGCCAGGGAAAAAATCTTTGGAGAATTCGTGAAACTCGACGAGTATGAGTCAGGTAGTGGTATCGGTCTGCCTCTGGCTCGCAACATCGCGCGTAAACTCGGTGGCGACATTGTGCTGGATACGACCTATACGGGTGGTGCCAGGTTCGTTATGACCCTGCCGATATGATAGACAGACAGACCATAGACAAGATTATGGATGCCACGAACATCGTGGATGTCGTGGGTGACTTCGTCACACTCCGTAAGGCGGGTGTGAACTATAAAGGCCTGTGTCCGTTCCACGATGATAAGACCCCCTCGTTCATGGTGTCGCCCTCAAAGCAGATTTGTAAATGCTTTGCCTGTGGAGAGGGTGGTACGGCGGTGAACTTCCTGATGAAGCATGAACAGATCACCTATCCCGAGGCTCTGCGTTGGTTGGCGAAGAAATACAATATCGAGATTCAGGAGAAAGAACTCACTGACGAGGAAAAGCAGCAACAGAACGACCGCGACTCGATGTTCATCGTCAACGAGTGGGCGATGGAGTATTTCAAGGATATCCTGAAAAACGACCCTGACGGCATTGCGATAGGAAAACAGTATTTCCGCAGTCGTGGCATCCGCGACGATATCATCGAGAAGTTCAATCTGGGCTTTGCCCTGTCGAAACGCGATGCACTGGCAATGGCTGCGGCAAAGGCAGGCTACAAGGCCGAGTTCCTCGTGAAGACAGGCCTCTGTATTCAGGGCGAGAAGGGAATACATGACCGTTATGCAGGGCGCGTCATCTTCCCCTGGCTGAATGTCAGTGGCAGGGTGGTGGCCTTTGGCGGACGACTGTTGGATTCGCGTACGAAGGGGGTGCAGCAGAAATATGTCAACTCGCCTGACTCGGACATCTACCACAAGGACCACGAACTCTATGGTCTCTTCCAGGCCAAGAAAGCCATTGCGAAGGAGGACCGTGTGTATATGGTGGAAGGTTATACCGACGTGATTGCCATGCACCAGTGTGGATTGGAGAATGTGGTGGCGAATAGCGGTACGGCTTTGTCTGTGTATCAGATCAAGTTGCTGCGCCGCTTCACCCAGAACATCACTTTGTTATATGATGGCGACGAGGCGGGTATCCATGCTGCCATGCGAGGCACCGATATGCTATTGGCTGAGGGCATGAATATCCAAGTGCTATTGTTGCCCGATGGCGATGACCCCGACTCTTTTGCCCGTAAGCACACTGCCACAGAATTCAAGGAATACATCGAAAAGAATGCCACGGACTTCATCGCTTTCAAGACCCGTCTGACAGTAGAGAACGTGACAGATCCTGTGAAGCGTAGCGAGGCCATCAGCGGTATCGTGAAGAGTATCTCGGTGATCCCAGAACAGATTCTGCGTTCCACCTACCTCAGCACACTCGCCCAGCGGTTGGGCATCAAGGAACAGACCCTGCTGAACTCGATGAACGGTATGATCCGCAAGGATATCGAGGACAAAGAGAAGGAACGGGAGTGGACGAAAACTCAGGGTGAATCCGTTGAGGGAGAATCAAAAGCACCATCGCAAGAAATCATCGGCCTGCATACCGCTGACGAACAGACGCAGGAGGTCGAGCGCCTGCTCATCCAGTGCGTCATCCGTCATGGCGAGGAAATCATTTTCGAACATATCGAGACGGAAGATGGCGGACAAATCAGCATGAACGTGGCACAGTATGTTGACTACGACTTAGGCTCTGACGGTCTGTTGTTCCATGACGAACGCTACAACCAGATTCTGAGAGAGGCTGTGGAACATAGTGGCGAGGAGGGTTTCAAGGCAGAGACCTACTTTATGCATCATCCTGATGCAGACATCAGTCATCTGGCTACTCAACTGGCCATTGACCGCCATCAGTTGGGTAGGGGCTTTCAGGTGAAACAGCGTGAGGGGAGTCTGCGCCAGCATGTGCAGCATCTGGTGCTCGACCTGCGCATGGATATCGTGGAGAAACGGTTGAAGGAGATACAAAAGGAGATGCGGCAGGCAGGGAGTGATATGGAACGCATCAGGGAACTGATGGAGGAGTTTAAGTCGGCCCAGGAACTGCGCAATGCACTAGCCAAGCAACTGGGGAATGATATAATCAGATAGAAGGTGATCAGTTGGAAAATCATATTGTTCAGCATCTACCACATCATCGTCATACTGACGATTATCCATGTGGTGATGGACAATCGTCAGCCTGCCAAGACGATGGCTTGGGCTCTGGTGATCTGGTTCGTGCCGGTGGTAGGTATCGTCTTCTATCTCTTCTTTGGCATTAACACCCGCAAGGAACGAATGATCAGCCAACGGAGCCTGGATCAACTCTCCAAACGCTCTATGCTGGAATTCGTGGAACAGAAGGACCTGACTCTGCCGGAGGATTATAAGGCTGTCATCGATCTCTTTGTCAACGAGAACCTGTCGCTGCCCTTCAAGAACAATGAGGTCAGGATATTTACTGATGGCTATGCCTTCTTCCCCGCACTGCTCCGTGAGATTGATGCTGCTAAGGATCATATCCACATCGATATGTATATCTTTGCCGACGACCCATTGGGTAATCTCGTTGCCGATGCATTAATAGATAAGGTACGTGAGGGTGTGGAGGTCAGACTGATCTACGACGATGTGGGTTGCTGGAATGTGAAGCACAGATTCTTCGAACGGATGCGCGAGGAGGGTATCGAGGTGGTGCCTTACCTGCCAGTGCGCTTCCCGTCGTTTACGAGTAAGGTGAACTACCGCAACCACCGTAAACTCATCGTCATCGACGGACGGACGGGTTTCATCGGCGGCATGAACATCGCCCTGCGCTATGTGAAAGGCACGAAGACGCAGCCTTGGCGCGATACGATGGTGCAGGTCACGGGCAGTGGGGTGTACAGTCTGCAACGGGCCTTCCTCGTTGACTGGTATTTCGTGGATCGTACACAGATATCCGACCGTAAGTATTATCCCAAGAGCGATGAGCCAATCCAGAACGCGACGTTGGTGCAGACCGTCACCAGCGGTCCGGTCACGCCGTATCCTGAGATCATGCAGGGACTGGTGCGGGTCATCCTTGCTGCCAAACGTTATGTTTATATCGAAACACCTTATTTCCTGCCTACCGAAGCGGTGTTGTTTGCCTTGAAGACGGCAGCCCTCGGTGGGGTCGATGTGCGTGTCATGGTACCACTCCGCAGTGATGCGAAGTTTGTGGAGTGGGCCAGTCGCAGTTACCTCCGTGAGATGGTGAACGTGGGGGTGAAGGTGTCGCTCTATCAGACGGGTTTCCTCCATTCCAAGATCGTGGTCAGCGATGATGCTATCTGCACCTGTGGCTCAACGAATGTGGACTTCCGCAGTTTCGAGAACAACTTCGAGGCGAATGCCTTTATCTACGATGAGGGGGTGGCTGTGCAGATGCGTGACATCTTTCTGGCTGATGAGGCGCAGTCCGTTCTTTTCAGTGACATCCCCAAGCGGATTCACCCGCACTTTATGAAACGGTTGGGCGAATCGGTGGTCAGGCTGTTGTCACCTGTCATGTAAGGTTATCGGAAAATCGAAAAGTTGACGCTTCCGTAACAGCGGTGTTCCACAAAGTGCGGATGCGCAGAGAAATCATGATCCTTGCCGTGCTCAAAGACGAAGATTCCTTCTGGTTTGAGAAGACCCTTCTCAAAGATCAGGTCGGTTATCGTCGGCAGTTCCTTCAAAGCGTAGGGCGGATCGGCAAAGATAAAGTCAAACTGCTGCTTGCACGACTTCACAAAGCGAAAGACATCACCGCGCAGGGCTGTCACAGGGGGACGGTTATTTTGTGATATCTGCGATGTCACAAAAGAACCGTCCCCCTGTGACAGCTTCTGCAAACACTGCTGGATGAATCGGTGATGGTCGCGATCCAACTCTACACTCACTACTTGCGAACAGCCACGCGACAGCAGTTCCAAAGTGATGCTGCCTGTACCGGAGAAGAGATCGAGGGCCGTGGCACCTTCAAAGTCGAGATATCCCGTCAGTACATTAAAGATGTTTTCCTTGGCAAAGTCCGTTGTCGGCCTTGCCTTGAATGACCTCGGTATGTCGAAGTGTCGTCCCTTATATTTTCCCGTAATAATCCGCATTCTTTCCGTGAAAATCTGTGTAATCTGTGGCTCAGCGTCCTTTCGTCAACAAGGTCATCAGGTCAAAGGGCATGTTTTTAATCTGGGTGGCAGGTGCCCTGTTGAATTCCGCCGTAGGGTTCAGCGTATAGGCCTTTTGCAGGTAGCGGCGCAGTTCCTGTATCAGCCATTCCTTTTCGGGGATCTCACCTACCAGATGCATCTCGTCGTGCTCGGGTTGCAGGTTCAGTTGTTTCCAGACATAAAGCAGGAAATAGAGCGAGTCGTGGGCACGGACGGTCTCAAAGGCATTACAGAACTTAAAACGGTTCTGCTGGAAGGAGAAAATGTCTAATTGCTTGTCGTGGAAATAGCCGTAGAGTTTATTACGGTGACCAGTGAAACTGCGCTGGTGCAGATAGCGCCAGACGGGTGTCATCAGATGGATGAGGTTGACATCGCTGAAGTGGTCGTTGATGACAAGTCGCAGGTCTTTGTTGATGCAGAAGATGGCCACGGCATTCAGGTCTGGTAGCACGTTGTAGGTCACACTGTCTTGCTGACTCTGGGGGAAAGAGTGGTGATACAGGGTCTCGATGTCACTCTCCTGGAACCGTTCCACTGGAACGAGTAACGGTTTCGAGTCGACGAGCACTTGGACACGCCTGGTTTCCGTCGCTAAGAGGTCTGAGGTCTTGAAGGCTTCCCGCAGGTTAGCCGCCATCGACACACCACTCTTCACCACATACGGCTCGTAGGTGATGGGCTGTTCAGTATTGGTGGCATCCGTCGTCGTAAACGACAGGGTGTTCTTGCCTACCCGAATGGTCAATCTTCCTTTATCCATCTTACTATTTCATTCCAGACATCACACTGGCTATACAGACGGCAAGCAGTCCTGCCGCCACGATGGCCAAGAGGATGTTGATCACTTTATCTGAAATCTGCATATCGGGTGCAAAGGTAATAAAATTCTGCGATAATCTGTGAAATCTGTGGTTTTTTTTGTATCTTTGCATCCGTTATGATTCAGGATCAACTGAAATATTGTATCTTGCAGACCTTCGGAATGGTGCCGACGGCGGAGCAGGATCACGCCCTCGATGTGTTCGCGGCTTTTATGTTGGATCGCCAGGAACAGTCGGTGATGATCCTACGTGGCTGTGCAGGAACGGGTAAGACCACCCTTGCTGGCGCCATCGTACGGGCTTTGGCACGCCTGGGACAGAAACTGATCCTGCTTGCGCCCACAGGTCGGGCGGCGAAGGTCTTTTCCCTGAATGCGGGTCATGCAGCCTATACCAT
>JAGCRH010000039.1 GCA_017964785.1 Prevotella sp. | reverse complement strand
TTTGTTATCGCCTGTCCTTATTTCATATTCGAACTGAGTTACATACATATACGAAGTTTCTGTCACTTCGTAATGCCCCTGCGGACAGATGTTACGAACGCCCCAATAGTTGAGGCCGGAGCGGATGGCCATCGTAATGTCCGGCACCATCAGGAAATCGAAACGGATGGGCTGGAAGTTAGGACGGCTAACATTGTTCATACCAGCCTGAAAGCAGAAGTCAGGCTCATTGTCAAAGTCGAAGTCTGCACTCATAATGGTAAAGGGTTTGGCATCTGTATCATATTTATTGCCTGCAAGAGTAAGGTAAGTATGACAACTATTGTCCTGATAGTTGCCTACGAGAACAATGGCCTGGTCATAGACCGTATTACCTGGTGAGTCATTTTCACTAATTTTTTTCAATGCACCAACGGCACTTTGCAAAGAGGTCTGTACCGTTGGATTATCAGTTATTCCACCTACTTTTTCTGGCAATTTGCCTGAAATGTAGAACTCACTTGTACCATTATTCATTTTGTCAAGGCGGCGATTGCTGTTGCATAGATAAACGGCATTACCCCAATAGGCTTCGATTTCAATACTAGTAACGTTATCAGGCACATAGTAGTAACCACCTTGAGCAAAGACCCGACCACTGACACCATATAGGTCCTTTTTGGTGGAAGTACGATCGGCGAAGTTGTAACCACTTTCCCAGTCTTCGGAAAAATCCGGGCCAGAACCTGTTTCACTACCATTAACCTTCGTCACCTTCCAACCTGTGACCACCTTAGTTGTATAATTATTGCCATATTTTGCAGCCCATGTGGCACCTTGGGAATTACCAAAGATTTCATTGTAGTAAGGCAGTTGTATCTTTTTTGCACAATAGTCGTAGTTCAATGTGTCCATATCTGTGATGGTAATAGGTTTCGTAACATCGTCTGCACTGCTATTGTTCGAACCTGCCTTAATAGTAACACTCAGTGTAGAATAACTTTTGCCTTGCCATGGTTTGGCATTACTACGTGCCACCTTCTCTTTTTTTTCAGGGTTCCAGACCTTATCAGGGTCGATGTCAAAGGTAGAATAATACTTGCCCCATTTCTTCAATATAGGATAGGGGGCAATAGTCTGATCCAGCACCCACTTGGCTATGCCAACAGACTCTACATTTGCATCAGTTGGGCAAGTATTATATGATCCGTTTACCCACCAAGTACAGAGACGGCGATTACTGTTGAGAATGTTACGATAAATTTCAAAGCGTATCAGGTGTTTTTTTGCAACAGGCCAAGAATAATTGTAGTTGCTAATATTATTATAGCTATCGTCAAATGAGGCCTCTTCTTCACAATAGTAGTTGTAGTTATTAACCTTGTCTGCAGCGTTGTTAACAATGGCTGTACCACCATAGACAGGGCGTTTTGTGCCGCCTGCGGTAATGTCTCCATAGAACATACAGTTCACAACCATTGTTTTGACGTTGTTATTGAAGTTTTCCTGACTATTGCCCTGCATGGTAGCGGTGGTATTATGACCCACTAAACCTCCTGCATTACTACTACTGCCCGCAGAAACATTAGCATAACTGAAGCAATTAATAACACGGGCATAACCGTCAAGATAGCCAACTAAACCACCACAATGATTGTCACTGCTAGTCACAGTAGAGCGATTTGTTGGTTTCTCTGCCGTATTGTTAGGATTGTCGGGTGTATTGGGCAGTATACCACAATTATAAATTCTGGTGGTGCCATTAGCCGTGCCACAGATTGCGCCAACGTATCCACTGCCAGAAACAGCGATACTCTTAAACATAAGGTTGCTGATAGTGGCGCCTGTTGCCGTGGTAAAAATGGGCACAGTGAGTCCCGTAATAACAGGGAATGTTCCATCACTCTTTGCTTGAGCAGTCAATGTACCACTAAAAGTAGAAATGGAGGTCGTGAACCCAGATGCACTAATATCATTCTTTATAATATAATTTCCAGTTGCACCAATATCACTAAGAGAAGTGATTTCTGTCGGATCTCCCCACGAAGTTACGGCTCCTAACGTAAATATCAGGAGCAGGAGTATTGTTCGCAGTCCGCTTGAAGGGGACTGGCAGTCCGCTTGAAGCGGACTGGTAGTCCGCTTGAAGCGGACTGCCAGTTGCGCTATGGTCTGTAATATCGTATCCTTCTTCATATCTTGTGTCATATTCAATCTGTGTTATCTGTGGCTTATTTCACGATGAGTTTCTTGGTATAGTGGGCATCGGCGGTCTGGACGATGTAGACACCGGCGTTGTTGATACGGGTCTCAACGGTCTCGCCCGGCTCAATGTCGAAGGTGGTGACGGTGATACCGGCAGTATTCACAATGCGCACCTCGGTGGTCTCGTGGAGGTTCGACTCCACGACGATCTTCTTACGCTTAGCGTAGATGTCCAGACTACCATACTCCTCGCCGCGCAGGTCGCGTTCTTCCACACCCTTCAATTGTTCATCATCATTGTTGAAGATGATGCTACGGGTCTTCTCGCGGGCTGTGGTTGTTGTCGTGAAGTACGGACGGAACGGTACAGCCTCTGTCGCGGCAGCAGTCTCAACATAACAGTTTCCATTGCTATTGAGGAAGAATGCACCAGCGTCGATGCTCTTGCTCATGTAGTTGGGCGTGAAGGTATAGTTACACTCCGATGGGGTTACTGCACCTGCTTCAAGTTCCGTTTCGCTCACGAGAATGGTGGTACCTGTCGCCGAGGCGAAAGTGATGATCTGCGGATCGGCAAGTTTTACGGGATCAGGATCGGCAGTGGTGGTGGGAGCGAAGGTGCCGCTCAAGTCAAACTCATAGTAAGTAGCACCTGGGAATCCGATATTATACGGACGTCCCGCAGCCAGTCGCGGATAGTTCTCGAAAGTATTCACAACATGATTAGTACCAGGCTTATAATATTGATAGTCGTTCTCATCCTGAGGCTGCTGGTAAATATCGTTATTGGAATCCTGATGATGAGGCTCATTGATCTCCCAATAATAGTAGTCCCATAGGAAAGAATTAGTAACCGTCTTCGAGCCGTCACTGTTTGCTGTTGGAGCACTGAATTTGGCTGTCCAGACATCTGACGTACCCACTTGTTGGACATCACCCTTGAACTCGCGCAGCCAGTACTCATGGCCCTTGAGGCTCGTACTATAGAAGTGCGTCAGTTCACCCTTCGTCTGCGTGGTCACGATTTCCGCCTTGAACGGGATGCTGACACCCTCCCAGCCCTTCGTTGACCGGTTGCCAGCGTTGTCCCACTCAGACGTCACAAAGTTGTCCGGGTTGCGCTGGTACCACATACGACAGCCTGTGTCGAAGGTGTACGATATAGGCGCATTGAAGTCCTGCTTGTCCACCAGCAGGTGGTCGTTCAGGGCCTTGTAATTGCCTTCCGTCAGTTCCACACGATGGCCATGTATATTCTCAGCCAGGATGAGGTTGGTCTCTTTGTCGATATCGCCCGACGGAGCCACTGTGCCGTAGGTGGTGTTTGTCACTTTGTCTGCGTATGCCATATCACCGAGATAGGCTCTTACCTTATCGTTTGTCGCCTCCTTGGCTGGAGCCGCAGTACCGGTATATACCAGCAGGTTCTTCGTCAGGTCTACGTTCTTGAAGCCTATCAGTCCGTCATCGTCGAGCAGTGGCGGATAGAACTGGCCCGTGCTGGTAGTGTTGGCAGTCCAATAGGGCGATGCCTCCTTATGGTCGGCCCAGCCGCACACGTAGTTAGAGGTTGTATTGTCATGATAGCCCGTGAAGTCGATGGCTGTCATGCCCTTGTAGGCCTCCACGCTTGCATCGTCCTTCTTTGTCTTGGCGAAGATGGCACTGGGGTTGAAGTGCGCCACGTCCATCGTGCTCGAGCCGTAGTAGGCCGGAGCGCGGTACACGCGGTTACTGTTCTCAATCTTCATGCCAGTCATCAGACGGAAGCCATTGTCAGCATCCCTATTGATGACGGACGGCAAGTCCTGATAACTGCGGTTGCTGTCGTGTCCATAGGTCAGCATCTGTCCGAAGAAGAGATAGTCGTCGGGCCAGATGGGTGCATAGCCAGTCTTGACCGTAGCCGGTGAGGTGCTCGTATCCGTGTATGTGTAGTAGCGGATGTTGGCCTTTGTGGGTATTTCTCCCTCGTTACCGGCATCATAGATGAAGTCACCGTCGGTATAGCGGCTCTCCACATAACTGCCCTTGCCCGGTATGTAGTGATTTTCTCCATCCTTCACCAGCCATGGACCGCTGATATCCGCATAATGTCCGTTAATATGCGGAGTCAGCGTCTCACCGCCCTCATCCGTCAGGTAGGTATAATCATTACTTGTAATAGACGATGTGTTGTCGCAGTAGCGCTTGAAGAGGTAGAACTCATTCAGGTTGTAGGCCACCTCACCGTTATAGAAACTCTTGTCCGGCATACCCTTGGCACCTGTCTGAGCCGTATAGCCCGCAGAAGAGGGATAGTAGCAGTTCACCATGTTAATGGTATGCGATCCTGAGCCGCTGGGGTTATTGAACACCGCCTTGATACCTGATGCAGCCGCACCACCCTTCACCCAACAGTTCTCGAGGTAACCGTTACCTTCGTCGGCAATACCGGCGGAAGTGAACGTACCTGTCACGCCAAGGTTATAGACATCGCCGCAGAGGTGGTTGAAGAGCGAACCCGTGAGTCCGCTGATGGTATGTCCGTCACCGTGGATTGTGCCGTCGAAGCAGCCAGTGGTATTATTGGTACCTATACCATCCCATGTACCTGTGTGGTTGATGTCTGTACGCAGGATGAACTCCAGGTTCTTACAGGCTCCCACCTGATTCGTGTTCAGCAAAGTATGGCCATAGAGAGGTTTTGTTTCATCTGTCTCAGCCGTACTACTGCAACTCAGGTCGAAGAGATTCTTCAGCAGGTCGAGGCCGTTCTGCGATGTTGCCGGGTTATCGGTGGTGTAGTCGTTGATATAGATCTTTGGGGCGCGCTCCATACCGACCTGGTCGATAAAGTAGTGGTTCTCCTTGTCTTCCATCACCGCCTTCAGGTCATGGTAGTTGGCCACGCTCAGGGGCACAGGTTTCGAATAAGTATAGCCAAGATAGGTCTGTGCATAGAAGGCCACGTAGCCGCCCATGTTATCATGGCCGTTCTGATACCAGTACACAGGAGTACCACCATTCACAAACGGCTTACCGTTGCGGTGGTGCTCGGCATCATCCTTGCTGGCATACAGTTCCCATCCGGTGGTCAGGATTTCATAGAGTCCTTCCGACACCGTTGGCCTCTCCATGCCGACGGTCTCACCGGGCAGTACGGTAGCAGGCGGTGCAAGCGGTCCTATCTCCGGCACACCACTCTCCATCTGCAGGTGGATGTTCACCACATGCAGTTCGCTGGTGGTCTTCAAACCGCCTCCCTCACTCTCTTCATTATAGGTGTACTGATAGACCACGGTGATGATCTTCTCCTTCGACAGGTTGTAGACATCGCTCTCGCTGCTGACATAGAAGGTGGTGGTCTCGGTGGGCTGTGTACCCTGTATCGTGAAGTACTGCTGATCGTTTACCAGAGTGTTGGTATATTCATTCTCTGTTATTGTTGTACCCACGGGGGTGCTGCCATACGCCTCGTAGCAGTAGTATGGTTCAGCATCATTATATTCGTGATCGGCCACCTTTTGATAGAAGTCACTTTCTGAGTTTCTTGGGTCTTGACTTGCAGTGTAAATCTCCTCCTTCACCGTCTGTCCGATAGAATACGGCTCACCTTTGTATATGAAATTATCCTTAGCAATATATACAATATCCTTCACATTATCTTGGTGTGCAGTATAAACACTTTGTTCCACTGTTTCCCCTACACTATATGTTACACTTCCGTCAGTGAAGGCGGTCGTGACTTTATATACATGAATGCCACTCGTCAACTTGGTATAGTGACGCTGTTCGTTGGTAATAAAGTGCTCGTAGTCGTAACTGGATATGGCATCCGAACTACCTGTGAGCGTATGGTCTGTGGTTCCATCGTTATAGGTTATAGATGATATAACATTTGTCACCGGTACAAATTTGGCAGTGTACTCTATCGACTTCTCTGCACTGTATAGAGCCGGTGACGGAGTACCCGTCTCAACATCATAGCGTGCCGGAATACCTCTATAGTTCTTGTCTATCAGCAGGTCGAGGGCATCGTAGTTAAATACGAATTTATCATGTTCGTCTTCATTAATGGAGCACCAACTGCCAATGGCACTATAGTTAGTGTTGGTGTTGTATACCTGACCGCCATACTTACCATCCTCCTTACAAATATAGGCCTCTGTCATCACATCTTGTATTTTTGTAGCAAGTGCTGAATAGGTGGTCTTCAAGGTTGTGATAGAGTCGCTTGTCAGCAGGTCGCCCTTGGTGATATACTTCTCCTCGTCCAACTTCAGCGTGCTAAAGCAGACGTATGCCTTGGCAAATTTACTCTTCACAGAAGCAAGATCGTCATGATTATATTCCTCATACGGTATCGCCATTCCTTTGTTGACAGTCTTTTTTAGACCGTTATAGGTGTAAGTGACTGCTTCTGTTGCCACATAGGCCACCGCTGCCTTACTCTTGTCGGCGGTTGGATAGAGGTTATAGACCTCTTTGGTGATGATTTCGCCTTTAGTATGCTGCTTCTGGCCGTATGTGTATTCGTAAGTACCTGTTGTTACTTCTTTCGGTCTGAACGACGGGCCTTCCAAATATAATAATTTCTTCTCTTCAGGAGTCAGATTTTTATAAGTTACACTGTCGATCTTCGAGTAACCATCTGTTGACATATCCTTTATCGAGAACCAGTTGTCCCAGTCTTTGGGGTTCTTCATGTCGAAGGTGAGCACATAGCCCGTATCGTGACTGATGTCGTTAGACAAGCGGAACACGTATGCCTTAGCGTCGGCATAACCTGTATCACCGCTGCTCTTGGTTACAGGATTGCCCGTCGCATCATTATAAGTAATGGTCTGACTGTATGTGTTATACTCAGTGGGAAGCATCACGATTGTGCCAGGAGCATACGATGTTTCGCCAACCGTCACCGTGATGGCATTAACGTAAGTCTTGTCAACGAAGTATTTCTGTTCATTCGCTGGCAGCAGACTCCAGTCCCAATAACTGATGACATCGTTCAGGTGGTAGATATCCACCTCGTTGTTCACCTTGATCTCATCGTCCGTGCCCATTGGTGTGTTTGTACTGGCATCTGTATATGACTTATAATAGGCATATTTACTGGGTTGCACGTTGAGCAGTTTCAGTTTACCATTCGAGGCTGCGGTGATGGTCAGCGGCAGGTTCACTTCCTTCGAATAGGCGTTGGCACTACCCGTATAGGCCGACACCACCTGTTCGTAGACATATACCGAACCTTTGATATACCAATAGTGCGCCTCGGAATAAGGCTTATTACTAGGATTAAAGGCATTGTTGGTGGGATAACAGTCGTCGATGATGGTCTTGCTTCGGTGAATGAAGTTACCCGAGGTCTCGATTTCTTTAAGATTTTCAGCACCTTCATAGTATCCATCCTCTTTGTGGGTACGTACCAGATTACCTTCAATCTTATTATAAGGAGACAAAATTACAGTCTGGAAGTTATCTTTTTTATATCTTGTTCCATGCTCGTTCTTGGCATACACATAGCCACCGCCCACGATGTCCTGCTTCACATTGATCAGGTCGAGTTCGATGACACCCGTGATATAGCCATAGACCTTCTCCTCTTCCGTACTCTCCTCTGTGGTCAGTTCCAGGAACACACCTGATGCCAGAGCCACCTGGTTGAGGCTACAGCCCTCATTACGGGTTTTACTGGCCGGGTTATCCAATTTATAATTATAGTATTCCTTACCATCTGAGGCATCCGTGATCTTTTCTTTTCCATTTGCATCTGTTTCAACATTTCCATTTCCATCTTTTTTCAACACCTGACGTGTGTCCTCGTAGAAATTCACGTCGCTGGTCAAGTTACCGAGGTAGTTGACGTAACTGTAGATGCCGAAGTAGTTGCCATGGATGGCGTCGTCGCCTTCATCAGGATCAGTATATCCCTCTCCCGTTCTTGCCGAACGCTGTTTGTTGAGCGACAATTCACTCACACGGTTGATGGTGTAGGGTGTAGCATCGGCCACGTCAGGCACACGATCCTTGGCACCCTGCAGTACCATACGACTGCCGAAGACGCCACAGAAGTCGGCTCGTTGGATGGTGTTCAGCAGTCGTCCGGCATAGATACTGCAGAAGCCGAACTCTTGCCAGTATTGCTTGTCGTCATCAGGCAAGCCATTATAAACCTCCTCTGAGATTCTTTCATTAACTTTATATCCGTTGTTTTCGGTCATACACAGATACTCCAATTGGAAGTAGGCTCTCTCGCGGTTTGACATGTTATTATACTCACTCAACGTGATTCGCTGGTTCAGGCCATAGTAGTCTGTGCCGTAGTTGGTGATATTCAGTTCACGGTAGCCATCAACCAATGAGAGGTTACCACCACCATAGAGACCGCCGATGTGCTCGGTACCCACCGTGATGAAGTCGCGGTGATAGACATCGTTGAGTGTGGCGGTTGTATTGCCGAACACGGTCTTGGCGTTGGCGAAGGTCTCCTTCTTCGTCGACACATTGCCGCCTCCAAACACAGCATTGCGGATAATCACGCCGCGTTCCTCTTTGTCGTCTGCATTAGGATCTGTACTATTCTTGTTGGCACCGGTATAGAGGTTGGTCCACCCACCTCCATAAGTGCCACTACTGTTCTTCTTTGGCAGGGTGTTCAGATAGTCTGTCGGCACATAATCGTAGGCATTATATGTCTTTGAACCTGTTCCAGATGCAGGATAGGTTACAGGTGTACCGTTTTTCTTGATTTGCAGATAGGGTGAAATGACCACCTTACAGTCCTCCGTCAGTACACCGTTTGCACCGCCTTTTCTGTAATAGTAATGGTCAGGCGAGTCTGTTGCCTCAGCCCGGTAAGCATCGCTATACACATAGCCGATGTCGCCGCCGCCGAACACGTTGCCGTCGCCACCGGAACCGTCTTCCTGGACGACCACACCTTCAGCCGTACCAACCTCGCCGCCATGTATATACACCTCAGTCGTACCGAACACATAACCGTCAGTAAAGAGTTCATTGGCACCACCATAGCCCTGTAGGTTGTAGCCTTTGCCGCCGCCAAACACATTACGCCTCACATGACCGTTGTACATCGTCACCTTGGTGCTTCCCGGCTTGTATATCTCATCCAACGTGCGTTGGGAACTATTGGGAATCTCTGTAGTCTTGCCACGACCGATGGCAGCCACCTCGGCACCACCATGCAGACTGCCTCGGAGCACGCCGCCCCACATTGTGACATTCGTAAAGTCAACGTTACTCCTATCACTATAACCGCCGCCAAACAGGTTGCCATAGTCTTTCAGGGTACCCTCACCCTTCCAGACTTCACCCACATAATAAGTCTCGTCATCGATCTTTCTAGCATAGCCAACGGGTAATCCATCGATAGAGGTAGTGACCGTCGTCGGGTCGTAATAATATCCTATTGCGCCATTATTCAGTGTCAGGTTGGCTGTGCCGAAGACAGCACCGCCACGTCCACCCTTCTGCGTCTCACCCTCACCGCCGCCGTAAGCATTACGTTGCACGGTAGGCACGCCACAGTAGAAATCCAAGGCTGTTGAAGTTTCACTGCTGCCCTTCACTGCCCGAATAGCCTTCAGCAGATTAGCATCTGTCTGATCCTTACGGATACCGATGACCACATTGGTTCTGCCAAGGATGTCACCAGTGGTATCGCCAGAGATATCACCCTCTCGCTTGCCATTTACCTCGTGCAGACCGACACTACCCATGTAACCGCCACCGTAGACGTTACGCACCGAGCCTCCGGCAATGTAGGCATTGGCAGTGGCAGTAAAACGTTGCTTTTCAGGGAGTTGTTCGCCATACTCATCCAGCACGGCACCCACAGTACCTGCAGCATAAATATCCCTGTAGGCCGTTCCGCCGAGGAGGGCGATATAGGTAGAGCCATTTACATCGCCGCTCTTGTCAATGGTTTTTGTACCCTGACCGCCGCCGTAGGCATAACCGCCTTTGGTGATGGCATCGTGTCCGGATGTGGCCCCTCGGTAAATTCGCACGTTGGTATTACAGGTATCGCCCAGTTCTGTCAACCTGACCAGCGGATTATCAAGACCGAGGCCCTTGATGTTAGTTTCTTTTCCGGTTGCTGCATAGACACCCATGTCCAACGGAATCGTACTGCCAGCCCATTTCTGGACGGTCGCCTTATTCATCACCTTACCATTATAACCGCCGCCGAACACTTGATAGACCTTGGCACCATCGATGTTAGCATCGTCGTTCCCTTTCAAGTTTACCTCAGTATACTGCGACCAGGTGTTTTCACCGTAGCCTGCACCATAGACGGTGGCCAGCCATTTGGATGACGGTTCGAAGGTCCATACCGGCACGTCGATGTTCACCCGTCCGTAGAGCGTACGACGCGCGGCATTGTTACCACCATAGATGTAGAACACACGGGCATCTTCACTATGGTACTCCACATTGGCCTCATAGACATCACAGACATTGTCGTTCGTCACACCGTAGGCACCGCCGAAGAGTGATCCGCCATGAGTAATGGTATAGGTGGTCTTATTACCATCATCATCAACATCTTCATGCACGGTCTGATAGCCCAGTCTGATGGTGGAGCCTTCAGGCACGCTGACCCATGTACGACGGGTGAAGCCCTCCTTATAACTGCCGCCATAGACCGAACCGATCTGACCACGCGCCAGGTCGATGATAGCGGACACCTTATGAAGTTCCGTCTCCTCTGTTGTGGCCGGATCCAGATATGTCCTCATGCCTTGTCCTGCCCAAGCACCTGCACCGAACACTTCCAGATCACGATAGTTGGTCATCTCCTGCGGGATGTCGATGAGGATGTAACTACGGTTCTGCATAATGTCGCGGTCACCATCGCCCGGATAACCCTGACCGCCACCGTAGATGGTGCTTACCACATTGTTTTCATTGGTCATAAGCAGGTCGGTCTTCGTCGGACGGAAGTTCACAAAGGCATTGTCCAGACGGGGCTTGGTGAAGCCTGTCAGGGCTGTGCCTTCGTCATCGGTGTAGTCACTGAATTTCCGAAGTTTATAATTGTAAGTACCGAAACAACCACCGAAGATACCCAAAGCGCGCCCTTGGGTGTACTCCGTATAGGCAGAGGCTGTTGTCACGTCATCACTATGTATGGTAATCGGCAGATCCGTGCTTAAACGGCTGCTACCTGAAGCGTTAAAGTTTTTCGTTCCCTTGATCTCGCCGCCGAGGTCGTTGCCGCCATAGACGTAGTCACGGATGTAGGGGAAGCCCGTCACGGTAGTGCCGTCGCCGCCGATATAAGTCTCCGTATGTCCGAGGATGTCACCGTTACAGGAGCCGGCAAACGAGTTGAAGATTCGTCCGTTACCGAGGTTGATGACGGTATTACCTGCCACGGGCCCTAAGAAGGCACCACCGTAGATGAACTCCACCTCAGCCATTTTACTGCCCGTATCGCCTTGAGTACCATTCTTCGATGTACCAGGCACCGTACCGTTCAGGTTAATGTAACAACTGTACTTGTCGTCCTGTTTGTATGTCTTGCCGTTGAACACACATGTATTGGTACCTGTGCCGTCATTCGGCTTACCGATAACACCTTCTTCGCTACCGCCGAACACCTGGAAGACATAGCCTTCGTTCAGGTTGATGGTGGTGCTACCCCATATCTCCGTGTCTCTACCCTTGCCGCCACCGAACACATTGAGGGCCTTGCCGAGCACGTCCATACCCTGCTGACCGAGAATCACGCCGGTGCGACGCTCAGTGATATGGTATTCCTCTTGTTGGTTCAACACGTCAGTACCATAGAGGGATATCTCCTCGCCCAGATCGTCGGTGACCACCTTGTCAAAGAGTAGGTCGCGGTCGATGATGCTGGAATTGATGTTGATGACCACATTGCCATTCACATGGCCACTACTATAGCAACCGCCATAGATATTGCCACCCTCAAAGCGCCGGTTCAGGTCGTTGTCATCCGTAGTCTCGTAGTCCTTTCCCGAATCCTTGTCCAGCGTCTCAACGGGATCTGTCGGATTACCATCCTCATCCACGGTGTTCCATTCCAGACGTGTTTTCTTTCCATCAACTATCACCCAACGCTTGGGCTGGATCTTCAGTCCACCAATGTTCAGTTTGAGTTTGATTCCTTTATCGTCGCCGGATGTTGGCGGAGCGCCGATAAGTCCACCGTCGAAGGCGGCATTATAGGTAGTCGCAGGTATATAGGCGTCGTTACAGCCACCAACGAGTTTGTCGAATACGACAATCTCATGGGCAAAGGTAATCTCGGTGCAAGCACTGACATTCATACTGCCCCTATTACCACCACAATAGATAGATCCGAAGAAGGAACTGTATGCCTTATAGGTATCGGGATCGCCAGGCTTGGCATCGAACACCACGCTTGGCTTCTGTGTCATCTCTGCACCCTTCATATAGGTGGCGAAGGTGTCATCATCGGTAAGATCCAATGAACTGAACTTTTTATCATTTCCATTGAAGTCGGTCACATCGCCCGCATATTTCAGCAACGGATCGTTTTTCGCCGGATCACTCGGGTATGCCGTCGTACTCACCATGTTCTCACCGTTGTTACCAAGGAACACTTCGTCGGCAATCACATAAGAGCCGATCTTCAATTCCACTTTAGGATAGTTGGGATAATTGACTTTGTCCGCGGCTTTCACCGGGTCTGGCTTCACCGTAGCGCTGTTGCCACCCACATAGACAGAACCGCCGATGATGGTAGGATGGGTCGCATCCTTTCCCCAGAGGCGCACGGAGGTCTGTTCCACATTCGGACGGTGGGCGTTGAGGGCCTCCACGGATGAGGCTGCCTTAGAGGGGTCATAGTAGAAGTCACCCCAAGTGAGGTCATCCTTCAAATAGTCTCTGTCAGTATAGGCGTAGGAGCCGTTTCCACCGCCATACACATTACCACGGATACTGTGATAGATACCCACGGCAGAGCCGCCCCAGACACTACCAGATATATCGTTGCCGCCATAGACATTGTTGATGTCTTCGCCACCCTTAATCAGCACACGTGCCGACAGACCGGCAGGGAATTGATAGCCTTCGGGGCTGGGTACCGCTGACACCTCGGAGCCGTCAGCGTTTTTCGGATGGACATCGGCCCGGCGACAGCCGCCATAGATATTGTCAGCCGTGATAGTGGATCCCTCTGGAATCTCTAAGAGCAAGCCCACCGAACAGGTCATATCACCCTGGTTACCCCCAGAATAAATGTTACGGATATCGCCGTCGATGAGATGCCATATAGGCTGAATGGCCATCTCGGCCTTGTTGTTGCCACCGAAGAAACAACCAATTTGGTATTCGCCGCTGGTAGGATAGGTGGTTGCCGTATTCAGACCCATCCCATAGAGGATACGGTCGTTGGTCAGCAGTTGACCAGTCGAAGTATTTGTATATTCGTTTTGATTGTCTGTGTCAATGATGCTGTTGACTACCTTGGTCGGATTGTTGACATAGATTACCGTCTTCTGCTTCACCGTGACGTTGTTGCCACCACCGAAAGCATACACGATTGAACCGCCGAGAAGTTCCAGGTAGGTTCTGTCAAGTTCAGGCTTTTCTATATCCTTATATTCAGTGCCGTCAAGGGTGAGGTCATATTTGCCATTATCTTTCTTAGTGGAATAGGGATAATCACCGTTACCACCGCCAAAGAGTTGGCCGATGTAGATCTTCTGGTTGTTGTCTATCTCAGGTATCTTTATGTCACTGGTCGTTTTACCATAGGCGGGATCACCTTCATTTGCTGCATCTATTTCTGCCTGCGTATAATATACAGCAGGGGTAATGGTCTTTGATGAAATACGTACAAAAGCATTCCAAGTTTCATTGATCTCGTTTTCTGTGGTATGTGTCAGCGTATCAGGAAGGGTATTGAATGTGCCGATCTTTCCGGCAATGTCGTTGCCGCCATAGACGTAGTTGATGATGGTATAAGGCATGGAGGCGTGCTCACCGTCGAGGTGGACGAAGGCTCTGCCATTGACATTGGCCATACGGGCACCTCCATAGACACGGTCGATGTCACCACCTCTCACTGTGACGGTAGTGTTGCCATCGACCACACCCATATTACCGCCGCCATACACGCTGCCGCCGATGAGAATCTGAGTCTGTGCCTGTCCTGCCGCAGCAGTCAGGAACAACAATATGCTTATTATGATATGTTTCGTCTTCAATGTCTTACTGAATCTTAATTGTGGGGTTGTCAAGGTCTTCATCCGACAATATATATAAATAGGTAGGGGTCACTTTAAGCACGATGGGCCTCCGCTGTCCATGAAGCAGCGAACCGGTGGTAACGACGTTGCTGAGGGAGTTCACGGCGGTACGCTTACCAAGGTCGTTGCCTGCCTTGTCGTAGACATTGTAGACACAAGTCAATATGAGACCGTCGGCCACGCCGGGAGCAAAACAGGCGGATTTGATCTTGCCGCCTTCGTTGGTGGCTACTGCCTGTTTTTCAGCCGTCAGGTCGGTGATATCCATGCCCGCAGAGTTATCAAACATTGTAATAGAGCCCAAAGCCCCTGCGCTTTCTACGGCTGTTGCCGACACCGAGGCAATAGGACTCGTACCGTTGCTCCTTGCTTCCAATCTTACAGTAAGGTCTACCGTTGCCTTGGTGCCTGCGGCTGCCGTCATCGTCATGGTCTTCAACTTGATGGTGCGCAGATTGCCATAGTCTTCATCGATGGTGAAACTGAAGAAGAGGGCGGCATAGAGGCGGTCGAGCAACAGTTGTGCATTGTCCTGACCTTTCTTCAGAATACCCATATAGCCGAAGCTGCCTTCGTTAACATCCCAATTAGTGGAAGCATCGTCTCGATCTGTTACGCCCCTTACGCCCACCACCACACAAGGCACAAGACCTTCTTCAACCATCGTCGGCTGACCTTTGATGGTCAGCGTGGCACCCTCGGAGAAGTCGCCGGAGGTAATCGTGCATGTCGGTACTGCGCCGTCGGTAATAGCACCTGTGGGCGACATGACACCGTAGATATAATACTGCTTGGCCTCTTTCACCGTGACACCACCCTTCCAGGCTGTATTTTCTAATGTATAGATGCCCTTTGAATCAGGAACAGAACCTGAGCCGGAGGTCAGGGCCAGCCACAACTTGCTGTCTTCTTGGATAACATAGCCGTCGTCGATGTCGGTGGCCCTGGTTACAGATGCCAGCCTCAACTGATTGTCAGGCGTCTCATCAGGAACATCACTGTCGGATGAGCAGGACGCAAGTGTCATGCATCCTACACAGAACATCATGCCCCATGCCATCGGCCACAGCCTCGCGCGCACATTAATATGTATATAGCGTCTCATCATCTTCATCCCTACCAGTTATATATGATATGCTCCAGGGGATCCAGGTCCTCCCACTTCTTCACCTTGATATAGACGGTCATGATACCCAGTTTCTCCGTAAAGTAACCATAGACAATCCACGTGTGGTTGCGCCCGAAGTCGCCTTGCACGAAGTCCTCTTCCGGTGTCACCAGTTGGAACGTGGCGGTCTTGTTGGTGTCGTAAGTGATGGTTCCTTTAATATTCTTGTCTGACTCACGGAGGTAGTATGTGCCTGCCGGTGTCAGGTCACCATTGGCGATGCCTGACTTTATCAGAGTTTCATAAGCCTGCCCCGTCTGTGTCTTATAGACATAGTCATCCGGACTGTTTGTTGTAGCACATTTATTGATTTCCGTGTGTTTATTCATCAGCGTGGCAACACTCTCATTATAACTGCTTCCCACCTTATAGCGATAGCCACTACCACCTTCTGCAGAATAGGCATCATTGAGGAACAGGTATTCCGTCGTAGGTATCATGTCCGCATTGAGAGTGATGCTTTCCACCGTATGCTTATGCGTCTCATCGATGTCATCGATGGCGGTGAAGACAAACTGTACCTTCGAGACGGCACGCACGAGTTTGACATTATATAGGGTGTTTTCATAACCGGCACCGAAGACGGGAGCGTCACCGAAGACAGGCAAGTCTTTCTTCACGCCCGACATGGGGAGTCCGGCATAGCCGTCAGCAGTGATCACATCGGGGGTTACAAGCGAACTGAGTCCGTAATAACTGCTCCCGATAAGCGCAGCGTCCAAATCGGCGCGGGAGGTGCTTCCATTTAAAGTGAGTCCACAATTCGCATTCGTCACATTGGCCATCACATAGACATCGACATTGGGCTTGCGTGAGGCGAAATCATCGCTGACCTCCATTGTTAGTGTGGCCTGGCCAGAGGGCAGTTGTTCAGTGGTAGAATTGATATAGCCAACAATTTTCCCGTCGGAATGCTCAAACACCCAAACGCTCAGGCTCTTGATGGCACTCTCCGCTGCGGCAATCTCCTCATAGGGAGTAATGACATTGCCGTTGTCGCCACGGGTGACAATGGGGCGGTCGGGGGCAAAGACGTATATCTTAAGTACGGCAGGTTCGTGCTGCGACTCTTTGTCATAGGATGCACAGGAAGCAAGCAAGATGAGTAGCAGAGCCATGGTCAGGGATTTGCAATCCCTGACAACGGTCTTTTTGTCCGTCAACCATCCTATATATGTCTTCATCACTCTCATCGATTCTCCTTTATTCCATAATCACCGTAGTCGGCGTGGCGGCAATCCACTGCGGGGTCGTCTCCACCCCGATCTCCAAGTTACTCGACAGGATATTCGGCAGCACATTGTAGGCCTTGGCCAGCGAAGCCACCGTTACATTCAACTGGGTGATATAATCCTTAGTAAACACACGCCTTGTATAGTCATTTACGTTGTCATACATCGGGTGTGGGATTGTACCCACCAAATAGAAGCGAGTGCCTGGATAGATGATTTGTTGGTTCACCCCATAGAACTGCGTATCGCTATCGTTCTGAAACTCTAGGATGATTGTCACATCTTCACCCACGTTATTCTCGTCACCGTAACTCTGCAAGACGAGAGTGTTCGTGCCAGGGGTATTGGTAGTGGGTGCTGTTGTCGAATATGTCAGATAAAAATAATCACCGGCATTCGTTTTCACCTGACTGTCATAGACGAACTTCACATCAGCATCTAGATTGCTGGTCTGCTCAAAATGATAGTCCACCGATCGCTGGCCGCCCACAATCACGCCCGTCAGGGGGAAGTTCGTGGTTCCCACTGTGATATTGTTTGCAGGGTTCTTCCCATCGGGTATGGTCCCGGTAGTAGTCCTTATCACCACCTTCAACTGGGCAACGGCATACTGCACAGGATCCACCACTGCAACAGCCTTGGTGGTTTCATCGACAACTGTCTTAGGTGTCGCAGTGAACTTGTTGTCACTTAGAACTAATTCCCACGTATTTTTACTGGTATATAATGACGCATAATCCACCATCTCGTCAGAGGTTATGATACTACTACGTACAAAGTAATATAACTCTGGGGGATAGACAAAACGTGTGATGGTGTTGAGGTTGGTCGTCGTTGTGGTCACAGTCTGGACTTCAAATTTTTTATTCGTGCCATTCCACTTCATGCCTATTGCTCCATCGGGCAGATCAGAACTGCGGGGGTAAGTAATATCGTCTATGTCGCCGGTTGTCTCACACAGTTCTACAATCTTGTCACGGATAGCGTCTTCCACAGAACCCATTGCGAAATTCTGGGCGTTTAGTGCCGTCTTCAGTTGGTTCCCCCAGACTTTGACATTTGCTGCCGAACCGGCTATCATCTCGCCCTTATTGGTGAAGTTCTGGTAGAGTTTCTTCAGGATGGAGTTATTAGATGCCTCCCAGGTATAATCAATACCACCCATCGTTACCTTTGCTTTGGTGATGATATTAGTCAGATAGGTAGCCAGTTTCCCGGCAGTTTCTTCAGGAGCATCTTTACTCTCTACCATCTGCACGGGGGAGAATGTGATGCCTGTAGTCAGGTTGGATTGGGTTATCTCACTGGGGAAAGTTGCCGTCAGACTGCCGTTATGGGCCTTAGAGTCTCCCTCTGCCTGAGCCTTGGCATAGACCAGAATCTCGTCTACACCCGCCTCCACCTTACAGTTGGCCCGGAAGAATTTCGCTGCTGTCTTATTGACAAACTCATAGTTACTCAATTCCAGGGCGGTAGGTACATCATTATTGAGGGGAATCACATGGAGGATATCAAAATCACGCGTTGAGCCGTTCTGTACGACAGATTCCGCCATACGGGTCTTGTTGGCGGTGGAGCCTGACAGCGAGAAGGCCATGTCAACCCTGACAGGGTCGACACGCATCGCGTCGTAGTCATAGTCGTAGCAGCCTGCAAGGACTACAGCGACCATCAACAGAATCCATATGTCAATCCTTCTCTTCAATTCTAATTTTCAATTTACACACCCGGGTTAAGTTCACTGCCAGGCTTCCAGTCTAACGTCACACTCGCACCCACTTCGGGAGTTTCGGGATCAACACTTCCGTCCGCGCGCAGGCGTACCTTAATAATTTTCAACTGACCGGCACGTAACGGTTCCCGGATTCTGAGGACTGTCTCTGTGACCGTTCCGTCAGGCTGCGGCACATAGACGCGGAACTCCCACAATGACTCCTCGCCAGGCTCGGCGATGAAAGGCTCTTCCGTCTCGATGACCGTTCGTGTACGTCCGGACTTCTGTTCTTTCGGTTCGGGCGACGGAAAGGTGACGGAGCAAAAGCCCACCTCATCACTCTCTTCCTTCTTAGACAACAGTATGGTACGCACGATGGGCGACTGTTGGGGATAGACAAATGCGCTGTCGCAAATGTTGAAGCCTGTGGCAAAACCGGTGCTGAACACCTTGACACCAGAGACATCATTCCCCTGCGGATCAATCACCAGACAAGCGGCGCAGTTGGCCATATACAGATGGACGTTGAAACTCTGGCTCACGCCCTCCAGCACATCCATCGGCAAACGGGCCGTAAAGATGCCCGTGCCGTGGGACTCGATGGTGTCGCGATCCACCTGTTGGAGTTTCGACGGATGACAATACTCATCGTTGGCCAACCCCACCAGATCGTTCTCCACAATATTCGCCACCGCCAAGTGCATATATTCGTGCATCGGCAGGTTCAACGTATAACTGGCCTGGTTGGCATCCATGATATGGCGGTCGTGTTGCAGACGCACAGAGTCGTCGACGGTATCATAGAAGGACAGGTCGACATCGTGGGCATAGTCGCTGAAGATCTCACTGAGATGAGTGCGCAGTGACTCGGCCAACCTAAAGGTCGTCTGTGCCGACAATTGCGTTTGGATCTCAGTGGTCATGTTGGTCACTAACTGAAGGTCGTAATCCACTTCAGCCGGTGCACTCACTTCACAGTCGCTCTGGTCCTCGTCGATCATCGAACAAGAGAAGAGGAAAAGTGAAAAGGTGAAAAGGTGAAAGAGTGAAAAAGCCCTGCGGCAAAGCATTCCTGCCCTGCCGACCATGGCTCCTATCGTCTGAAACCTCTTCATCTTTTCAATTTTTCACCTTTTAAATGGTCGGTGTCAGGTTCAGACCTTCCTGCCACTCCAGATTCACCGACGTACCGAGTTCAACACCCGGACTCGTCAAGTCAGGTATACCAGAGACGGCATTTCCAAGACCTTCAGGCACATTGGGGCCATCAGGATAATCGCCGTCTTCAGGGTCGGGAAGAACAGGAATGTCCACCTCACCATCGCCGTCGGTATCCCAACCTGGGCCGCCGTGGGCAGGATCGGTAATGAAATCGTCGGGATTTCCATCACCGTCGATGTCATAAGGATCCACCTCACCGTCGCCGTCATCATCCACGCCGATAGGAGTACCGTCTTCATCTTTGATATACACGTCGGGAATGCCGTCGCCATTACGGTCGGCCGTCGTGCTGCCGTTCTTGATGGTCACAGTGAGTTTCGTGACGTGATCCTTCTTGATAATCTTGTCGAGAGAACCGTCGACGTAATTCGTTGCCGTAGCGGGGTCAAGTCTGACGGTCAGATAGAAGGTGGCACCGGAAGGGATGACACCGTCAAAACCCTTAAAGTCCTCGCCGCCATTGACCAGTTCCAGGGCCGCCATCACCACCTGATTGCTCTTCGTCTCCAGAGCCAGTGTCTGGTTGGCAGTGGCTGTGGTATAGTTAGGTACGGCAATGATACTGCCGCTCGTCATGTCACGATCGTAGATGGTCATATTCTCATTGCCTTTAGACGTAAAGTCGAAGTCGGCACTGTTCTGGCCACCGAGCAGGATGCCCTTCAGTGTGAAACCATCGCCGACGTTGACTTCTTTTCCATCGCCATCATAGAAAACACCGTCACCCATGTTGATACGCGTCTCCAGACGACCTACGCCATATTCTGCCGCCTTATTCAGGGCTACGGACTGCGTGGTGGTGAACACCTCATCGGCAGCAGCGGAGTAGACACCGTTGATAACACCATCCCAGTTGCCTGCCATGTCGTATTCCGACGATTTGATGCTATTGGCAGCCTTCAGCGGGGTACTGACATGATACCAGAGAGCAGCGGGATAGACATAGTCGGTAATCTCGGTACGCATATTCTTCCTGTAGTTGGTTGTCACGTCAACGAAACTATTGGAATTGAGACCACCGGCATTCCAGCGTACACGTACGGCACCATCTGGTAAACCGATATTCCCAGGGTAGCCAGCGTAGTCGCTAATAAGATCCACGGGTTCGTCGTTGACGGGAGCCGTTCTGCATGCTTCGAGTATCTTCTGGCAGATAGCGTCAGCAAGGGGACGTGCCGGATCATTAGACCGCACGCGATCCATGCCGAAGTAAAGTTTGCTCAAGATAAAGGACACGCCTTTCGATGACGAAACAGTCGTGCCGAGGAAGTTCTTATACAAATGTGACAGTCCCACGTTGGTGGTGGTGCTCCATTTGTCGTTAGGAGCGGCCACACCTGACACAGTAATGTTTGCCAGACTGTTGAGCAACTGCACAATATTACGTCCGATAGGATTGGTCGTCTGAGCCTCCGCACTGGTATTGATCTGCTCCAGCGACACCGTGATATCATTAGGTGTTCTGAACTCGTCGTTGGTGAGGCCGGATACGTGGAGGACACCATAACGGAACTTCTCATCCATCGTTGTGATAGCCTGCTCAGCCTCTATGTCAATGGCCTTCGCATAGAAGAGGAAGTTCCTTGTGCCAACAGGCACAAACTGGTCGGCATACACCTTGTAGTTGACGGCTCCCGGACTGTTCAGTGCATTGATATGACTCAGTCGCATGATGTCAGCCAACTTCGTCGAAGACGATGTCGGTTCGCTGCTGAAGGGGATCAGTCGGATATTGTCGAGACCACGGAACTGGTCGACGCTACCGCTGCTCTGTGTCACTTCGTTGGACTGACGAGTCGTGCCAACGACGCTACGAGGGATAGAGATGACGAACTCAGGCTTCACACCGGCCTTTCCCTGTTCGTCGTAGACCACCTGACTGTTGTCCTCAACATCAGCCGAGGAACATGAAGTGAATCCAATAATCCCAGACAGGCTTACAGCCCACATAAGGAAGAATGTTTTTACTTTATTCATAATTATATTAATTTATATATCATTCAAATTCAATGTCATCAAACCACAAGCCCTCTTCCCACCGGAGGTTGACACTCAGACCTAATGTTGGTCTGGAGATATCGAGATTCGGCATACCGTATGTTGCGGTCGCCAGACCATTGAGGGGTTTCGGCTGTCCCTTCTCATCCAGGTCGGGGTCGGGGATGTCGTCGCCGTCCTTGTCGGGCCAGCCCTCAGAGATGGTCAGGTGTACCTGTGTGGCATGGTCTTTCGAGAAAATGCGATCCAAACTACCGATGGTGTAGTTCGTGCCTTCGCTGGGGTTCAGGTTAGCCACAAGATAGAAGGTCGCCCCATGGAAGATGGTGCCGTCGGCACCCTCGAAGTCGTTGCCGTCGTTCACCAGTTCGAGGGCGATGTAGATGTTCTTGTCGGAGGGCGTACCCAGACCGAGGATATAGTCGAAGTCGGTCCAGGAGAGTCGTCGCACTGGCTGTGGTCCACCATTGAGATCTGTGTCATAGATGGCAAACTCACGACTGTTGGCCACGGGCTGGAAGTTGTAGTCCACCTCATGCTGGCCGCCAATGATATATCCCTTCAAGGTAAATCCGTTCGACACGTCGACCCGCTGACCCTTGGCATCATACATGGTACCGCCGGCGATACGGGTATGGAGGGCCAGACGCCCTACGGCATACTGCACCTGCTGGACCATCGCCACGGACTGCGTGCTCTGTTCCACCACCTTCGAGGCGCCGACATAGACACTGTCGAGCAGTTCCTGCCAACTACTGTATTGGGTAGAGTCGGTCTGTAGGCTGTCGACAATCTCCGGTTCCGGTACTGTGGGAGCGATGACCAGTGAGTCGGAGGCCACAATGTCGGAGAACACCTGGTATTGCAGGTTCATGGGATACACATAATCGCTCATCGACAGAATATCCATCTCCTTACCGTAGGCCTGCACGTCGGGTACCACAAAGGCACTTTTCTCTTCATCCCACACGATACGGGCAGAGCCGTAAGGCAGATGGAGGTCATCAGGGAAGCCCTGATACTCCTTCTTCAACTGACGCTCCTTGACAACAGGATCACCCGTTTCGCCTGAGTCATCCGGATCACCTGGATCATTCGGATCATCGGGATCACTGGAATCATCGGGCGTTTCAAATGCCTCGCTGATACAGTCGGCAATGGCTACCGCCAACTGAGCGCCCCGCTCTTCTTGGGCAGCCCGTGCAAGGGTCTTCTCCAGAGAGAGAAGTGTCATCTGCACGTTCTGCGACGAGAGGGTTTTCAGTTGCGTCATACGCTCATAAGCATTCATGAGAAGAAAGTTCTGCGCTGTGGCCCACTTGTCGTCAGGTGCGGCTTCAGGACCCGTGACGCTCATGATCTTGTTGAGCAACCGGAGCAGGGCAGCGCCCTTGGCACTACCGCCGAAGGGTTCGTCGGAGGTACATATCTGTACAGGACGGAAGCGGATGGCGCTATTGTCCCGGTAGGTATTCTTCGACAGACCGACGGTCTCGATGATGCCGTAGTGCATCCGTTCCTCATGGGTACGGGGCGCATCATCGGCACGGGCATAGAAACTGAAGTGTGACGTACCGATGGGAATGGATATCTCCTGACGGAGGGAATAGTCTTCATCGGTGGCCTTTTCAATCTCCTCGCCCCTCTCGGTTTTCATCTCAATCATGCTACCGAGTTTGCGAGTGTTCTCTGTCGGAAAAGTGTCGAAGCAGAGCATGTGGATATCGCCGAGACCCCGGAAGTCGGCCTCGTTCTCCGTCTCCTGCACGATGTCGGAGGTCATACGGGTACGCACCGTCTGGCGTTTGCCGACGATGCGCTGGGGCAGGGAGAAGTTAAACTGCGCCCGTACCGTTGGCACGTCATCTACAGACTGCCCCCCCGGCTCATCGCCGGTGGTGCAGCCTGCGAGCAGCAGTGCCAGCACCAGCCATACCCAGATGATCTTTCCCGACTGCATGGCTAGAATGTTTGGTCGCCGAGATCTATATTAAATGTAATTCCTTCCACCCATTCCAAGTTGACAGAGAGACCCAATTCCATCTCTGGTGCACGCAGGTCAGGAATCGTGTTGTAAGCCTTTCCGAGACCAATTACATTTCCTGTACTTGCGTCGAATGATGCATCAGTATTAGGCTTTCCTGCAGGAATAGTGAAATTGGCAATTGTCTTATAGTCCTGCTTAAACACCTGATTCTTTGTTGTACTATTGTAACCAGTTCCTTCTGTCGGGTCTAATACTGCTACCAAATAAAACTTACAACCTGCAGGAACAACACCATCAGCACCTTCGAAATCGGCACCATCATTCTGCAACTCAACTGCTATATATACAGGAACGTCTTTATATGTTTCAAGGGCAAGTGTATAATTATACCAACTAGTTCCTGTAGTAGCCTTCAATCCGGGATTCGACGTTGCAATATTATCATAAATAGTATATGGAGTAGCCTCGGTGTTGGTCGTAAAATCAAAGTTTACTTGCTTCTGGCCACCAATCAGAATACCTGTCACAGTAAAGCCATTGCTAGCATCATATTCCTCACCTTTCTTGTCATAAAGCGTGTTTGCTCCTGTCGTCACTTTTGCGTCAAGACGACCCACACCATACTGAATCTGGTCTAAGATGGCTACCGAACGAGTTGCCGCGCCAACTGCTGTTAGATTATAACCATTTACTCTTGAGGGATCTGTTATCTGAGCCCAGGTATTAGTGCCATCATATGCACCTTTCTGTGAAGAATTAGAAGTAACTATACCACTATTACAATGGTAATAAAGAGATGCAGGATAAACATAATTAGCGTATGCGGCAGTAAAAGTTCCCATATTGCCGGTTCCATCATTCTTCTGAGCGAAAGTTTTAGAGCTTGCAGTGTATGTAAGCAGGGCTGCTCCATCAGGAAGTTTTACGTTGCCAGGGAAACCATTGATAGCATCAGCAAATACCAGCGTACCTCCAGTAGTAGATGTCACATAAGTATTATTTGTGATGGCATTCTTAATGTTTGTTGAAACAACATCGGTATTGTTTAGGATAGTCGTGTACAAATCTTGTACGGCAGCCTGAGCGGTCAAAGAGGAACCAGCCTTCAAAGAAGTAAATTTAGTATAGAGATCACCCAAACCTGAATTAAACCAAGTATTAGCAGATATAGTAGCATAATCAGTAGCAGTAGAAGGAGTTGCACACTCTGCCCAGTGCTCTGCTTGAGCAATGCTAGAAAGATATTCAGCCAAAGTAGTACCTTTAGTCATTGTCCCTTCAGAATTAATTTTGACGGGGCTAAAAGTAATGCTTCCTGCTGTTGTGCCTGTGTAGGATGGAGTTAATTTTCCATTGACAAAATCACCTCCATCTTCATCAATTGCCTTTCCATAGAAGAGGAAGGAGCCTGTACCTACAGGAACAGATATATCATTAAACAGCACTGAATTGCTATTACCTACCAATTTTTCTTCAGGAATTGTATTATTATTAGCAGATATATCTACACCCTCTGGTTTAATCACACTTGTAAGGACAATAACATCACCAAGTCTCGTATCTGTTGAAGCTATGGGATCACTATCAGCAACGCCTTCCCTAACAAAAGGATAAAGAACAATATCATCCATTCCGCGGAATTTGGCTATTGTCTGAGCACTTTGTACAACATCACCAGACTGACGAGTCTTAGCAAAATTGTTCTGGAAAGAGATGGTGAACTGTGTCTTCACCGTGTTTGTCTCCGGGTCGTAATTCGGATTGTCAATGATCTCATCGCTCGACGAGCAAGCGGAGAAGGAAACTGCGCCAGAGAGTGCTATCGCGCTCAGAAAGGCATACATGAAATTCTTTTTCATACTTTCGAAAGTTTTTAATTTATTATTAACGTTAATTTTTAATCTCATTTGTAAAATCGATATTATGCTAATTAATTATATATACAACATTTACACCCAACTGGGGTAGTAAGAAGATACGGTCACCCTTGCCATAGTAGGTGCCGCAGTGATCGCAGTCGTACTCCTTGAACCAAGCGTAGCCGATGGCAATGCCTACCTCGGCCTCAATGCGCCAGTCGCGGGAGAGTATCCAACTATACCCATATTTGCCGCCCAGTGCCAAAAGGTCGCCTTGCAGACGACGGTCCTTGACAGCGGAGTAGAGGCCAAAGGGAATCTTGGTATTTCCCACATTGAAGTGGCTATAAATAGCATCCAACTCCAGATAATTGACACGGCGAGTAAGAACATCGTAGTTCACCGTACTGTGGTCACCGTTCGTCTGACCGGAAACAAAGACCGTGTCACGCTTGTAGTTATGATACCAGCGGACATTGGGGGAAACGAGGATATGACGCCATTTCTTGTTGGCGGACTTGTCAATATCCCAGCCATTCAGACCGACATTCAGACCCAACGTCCACGTACTGTCAAGCCGTATTTCGGCTCCCAGATTTGGGGTCAAAGTGGCATCATAGAGGAGGTTGTTACGCAGGGCAACACGCTGAGCAACCGCATCTTGAAAGACGCAGAAAAATAATAGCAACGCTATTAAAATTGGTCGTTTTTGGGTTGTAAATATATCCATCTCAAACGTTTGACACAACAAAAGTACTACTTATTACCATAAAATCAATGGATTTTATCGACAAAATCATAAAGTTTAACGTTTTTTTACGAACAGAAAGAGGACTATTTTTACCCCCCCTATTCAAAAACTGGCAATTTTTATTTACAAAATAACATCGTACAAACATGTCCTGAATTCAGGACACATCTATGCACAGGGGGTAGAAATATGCCCCAGACCCAGGGCAAATCTATGCACCGGGTGCAAAGACTTGTCCCGGATTCAGGGCACATTTATGCACGGGGTGCAAAGACTTCTCCCACTTAATACTCAAGGATCAAAGACTGGCGAGGCTTGAGTTCGAAGTTGGTGGAAAGGTTGTAATAACGGTTGGTCAGCACATCCCTGACACGGGCAGCAGAGCCAATGACCTCGGCGTAACGAGAGACATCAAGGGTGGCAGACTTGGAGGTTCCGTTGAGGACAGCAAGAGCCGTCTTGCCCTTATATTGGCGGGCAACAACATAGATACCATTGTAAGGGATGAACTGAATCTGTCTGCCTTTGGTAATGACCTCGTTGCCCTGACGCCAATGAAGCAAACGGGATAACCAAGAGAACATGGCTTGTTCAGACTTGGAGCGACCCTCCTTGGTGAAACAGTTATGGGTGTCGCCGGGGAATCCACCAGGGTAATCTTTTCTGACATTTCCGTCAGTCACCTCTTTTGTGCCATTCATGAGCACTTCTGTGCCGTAATAAAGTTGTGGTGTGCGATTAACAATTAATAACAGGGCAAGCGCCTGTTTCAGGGCGAGGGTGTCCTTACCATTCCCCAAGAAACGATCCGTATCATGGTTTTCGATGAAGGCCATCACATTCGATGGGTTCGGGTAAAGGTAGTCGTAAACGAAGGAATTGTAAAGACGATTCAAGCCATTCCACCAGCCGTCGGTCTCCTCGTTCTTAGCCTGGTTCAGTTTGTCGAAGAAAGAGAAGTCCATCACCGTTTTGAGGTAGGTGTTATGGTTGGAAAGTTTCGAATCCTTCTGCCAAGCGGCGGTATAGGCGGGTTCGGTGACCCAGGTCTCACCGACGGTATTGAAGTTGGGATATTCGGCATCGAGTTCCTTCATCCACTGCGCCATCGCCTCAGCATAAGCGTATGGATAGGTGTCCATACGGATGCCGTCGATGCCGACGGTCTCTATCCACCAGATGCTGTTCTGGATGAGATAACGCATCAGGTGAGGATTACGCTGGTTGAGGTCGGGCATGGAAGGCACGAACCAACCTTCAGTAGTTTCCTTGAGATCGACCTTCGAAGCGTATGGATCGAGGACGGGCGTGAGTTTGTAGGAGGTCTGCAGATAGGCCGATTTGGCGGGTTCAGAGCCATCGGCATTGGCCGTAAAGCCCGTTATCGGGTCACGACCGGACTGTTCCTCGTTAAGCCATTCCGGGACGTTCAGCCAGTCCTTGGAAGGCATATCGTGGGTCCAGGGATGCTCAAAACCACTATGGTTGAAGATCATGTCCATCACCACCTTCAGTCCTTTGGCATGGGCCTCGTCGCAGAGGCGTTTATAATCCTCATTCGTACCAAAACGGGGGTCTACGCGGTAGTAGTTGGTGGTGGCATAGCCGTGATAGGTAGAAAAGCCATTCTCCTGATCCGGGGAGTCATTCTCCAAGACCGGTGTCAGCCAAAGGGCCGTCACACCGAGTTCCGTAAAGTAGTCGAGATGTTCACGGATACCATTGAGATCGCCACCATGACGCAACGACGGTTTGGTGCGGTCTTCCTTGTAGGGTCGCATACCTGCTATCTGGGGATTGTGGTTGGCACCTTGCGCAAAGCGGTCCGGCATCAACATATAGAGCACGTCGGCATTGGTAAAGCCCATGCGTTTGTCGCCGCTCATCTCACGCTGTTTCAATAGGAACGGCACTTTCTCACCTTTTCCACTTTTCACCTTTCCACCTTTAAACGTCAGTGTCATAGTGCCAGGCTGGGCATCGCGCACGTTCATATAGATTAAGAGATAGTTGGGCGAGTCAAGACGCACCAGACTATCGATACGGACACCTGGGTAGTCGGTGGTCACCTCAGCCACATCACGGATGCCCGGACCATAGACCATCAACTGCACCGAGGGATTCTTCAGTCCCACGTACCAGTCGGTAGGCTCTATCCGGTCAATCACTTGTTTCTTTGCTGCACTCATTGTCATCACGTTTGCCATCAGCATGGCGGTTACAAATAATAAAGTTCTCATATGGTCATTCATTTATTCTTGGGTACAAAATTACGCATTATTTTTGGGAAAAACAAAAAAATTGCGTAATTTTGTCGCCAAATACTAATATACCGATATGATGAAACTGAAAACAATTCTTGTAACAGTCGCAGGCTGCCTTTTATCAACTATGTTGTATGGGGGTAACGCGCGCGAGACCGTCCGCCTTGACAAAGGATGGAAGTTCGCATTAGGGCATGCCGCTGACCCGAAGAAAGATTTCGGGTGCGGCACCGAGTATTTCAATTACCTGACAAAGGCCAACTCCATCCATAATGAGGGACCATATTCGGCTAAATTTGACGATGCTGCATGGCAGGAAGTACAGATTCCGCACGACTGGGTGACAACCCTCCCCTATGCCCCCGAGGCCAGTCATTCGCACGGCTATAAGACGGTAGGATGGAAATATCCTGAAACCAGCGTGGGCTGGTACCGGAAGACACTGCGAATCGACGAATCGGACTTCGGCAAACGCCTGATGCTACGCTTCGACGGCATCTTCCGCAATGCGACAGTATGGTTCAACGGCTTCTATATGGGGACGGAGCCCAGCGGCTACGTGACGCAAATCTACGATATCACCCCTTATATCAAGTATGGTGATGACAACCTCATCTGTGTGCGCGCCGATGCCTCGCTCGAAGAAGGGTGGTTCTACGAGGGTGCCGGCATCTACCGGGATGTATGGTTAGAGAAATCGGCAGAGGTAAGCGTGGCACCGTTTGGCACGTTTGTCTACACCGAGATGAACAAACCCTATGCAGAGGCCAGACTGATGATTGAGACAGAAGTCAACAACAGCAGTCTGACACCCCAACAGTGCGAGGTCAGTCAGCGGCTATTGGATGCGGAGGGCCACGAGATCGGAAAGAGCGAGCCCACAACGCTCCGTCTGAAATCCAAGCAGACCGTTGCCTCCAAACAGACCATCACCATCCAGGAGCCTCATCTCTGGAGCACCACCGACCCCTATCTCTACCAGGTAGAGACCATCATCCGTCAGAACGGTGAGGTGACGGATCTCTACAAGACCACGACAGGCATCCGTGACATTGCCTTCGATGCAGAGCGGGGATTCCTGTTGAATGGGGAGCCCTTGAAGTTGAAGGGCGTGAACATGCACCAGGACCACGCCGGAGTCGGTTCGGCCATCCCCGATGCCTTGCAGGCGTGGCGCATCAAGCAACTGAAAACCTTTGGCTGTAATGCCTACCGTGCCTCACACAACCCGATGACGCCGGCTCTGCTCGACATCTGCGACCGCGAGGGTATCCTCGTGATTGACGAAAACCGACTGATGGGCATCAACGAGGAACACCTGCGCCTGTTGGAACGGATGATCAAACGTGACCGCAACCACCCCTGTATCATCCTGTGGAGCGACGGCAATGAGGAGTGGGGACTGGAAAACACCATCCAAGGTACCCGTGTGGCAGAGGCGATGCGGGAATATACCCGTTTGTTCGACCCTACCCGTCCCAGTACGGTGGCCAATGCCGGTGGTGTGGAACTCATCAAGGGACTCGATGTGGTAGGCTTCAACTATATCGTGCAAAACGATGTTGACAACCGTAAAAAGGCTAATCCCTCGTGGAGGATTGTAGGAACAGAAGAGACGACAGGCTGTGGCACAAGGGGCGTTTACAATGTTGGGGATTGTAAATTCCCGACAACTGGGGAGGTTGGACGGATGATCAGTATCAACCGCACCGACAAGCCCGGTGTGGAGAATGTGATTGAACGCGGGTGGCAGTTCTATGCCGACAGGTCTTGGGCAGCAGGTCTGTTCTATTGGACAGGCTTTGATTATCGCGGCGAACCCAACCCTTTACAATATCCCGCCCACGATTCCGAATTCGGCATCCTCGACTATTGCGGCTTTTGGAAAGACGAAGCCTGGTATTTGAAGTCGTGGTGGACCGATGAGCCCACCCTCCATATCTTCCCCAACTGGAACCTACAGGGACACGAAGGTGAGGAGGTGGAACTCTGGGCCTACAGTAACTGCGACGAGGTGGAACTGACGGTCAACGGGAAGAAACTGGGCAGACAGAAGATGCCACGCAACGGACATCTGAAATGGAAAGCCACCTACCAACCCGGTAAGGTGATAGCAACAGGCTACAAGAACGGGAAACGCATCCTCACCCAGACCATCGAGACCACGAAGCCTGCGGCGAAGACCGTGCTCAAAGCAGATCGTCAGACGCTCACTGCCGACGGGCGCGATGTGGCTGTGGTGACCATCGAGGTACAAGACGAAAAAGGCCGCATCGTACCCGATGCGTGCCCTGCATTGAATTTCAAGTTAGACGGTAATGCCCGTATCCTTGGTGCCGGCAACGGCGACCCAATGTATTTAGGAGAAGATCATCCCAAAGATCAGCAGTGCAAGACCTTCAATATCCCCGCCTTCAACGGACTGGCACAGGTACTCGTGCAGAGCGGCGATTCGCCTTCGACGGTCACGCTGACTTGTCAGAGCGAAGGTCTCAAAACCGCCATCCTTCAGTTAGTCGTGCAGGATGAGCGCTGACTGTGCATCAACCACCGCCTTGTCGCCCCGAAGGGTGCCGAGGCCGTTCTCGTTGATGACACCATCACAGCAGACGATGGTATAAGTCCCCTGAGGAATCGTGACCTCTGTATCCGCCTTGTTGGCATTGAGGATGACGATGATGTTGCGCCAATCATCCCGGCCTGCGTAATTCTTCAGGCGGAAGGCCACCATCTGTCCCGGGGTATCCAGGAATTCCAAATGCTTCCTGACCAGATCGGCATTGCCAAGGCGGAAAGCCGGATGGTGCCGACGGAGTGCAATCAGGTTCTTGTAGTATTCGAACACCTGCGGGTATTTCTGTTTGTTCGACCAGTCGAGGTGGTTAATGCTGTCAGGCGACTCAAAGGAGTTATGCACACCGAGTTTGGTGCGGAGCAGTTCCTCGCCGCTGAGCATGAAAGGCACCCCCTGCGAAGTAAAGACAGCCGTCTGTGCCAACAGGTCGAGGCGGATGAGTTCAGCCTCACTGATGCCGGGAATACTCGCTTTGAGACGGTCTACCAGACACATGTCATCGTGACAGGAGACATAGGACATCATCTGGGTGGGTTCGATGGCCCAGGGTTCCTTGGAGTAATTCACCTTCGTCATATCCACCTGCGGGTGGGCAATGGCACCGGCAATACCGAATTTCAGACTCTCCTTCTCTGGCTTACCACCGAGCCAACCAGCCTTCGTGTCATCGTCGAAAGGACCACGCAGAGCATCACGGATCTCGTCGCTGAAGGCGGCGATACGCGGCATCTGTGGGATATTCGCCTTCATGCCGAGTTTCTCCTGTGGGTAGGCACATGAGCCCGCACTCCATCCCTCGCCGTAGATGAAGATAGAGGGGTCTATCTCATCCACCGCCTGACGGATCAGGTTCATCGTCTCGATGTCGTGGCAGCCCATCAGGTCGAAGCGCAAGCCGTCGATATGGTATTCGTTGATCCAGTACTTTACGCTCTCGATCATGAATTGCCGCATCATCGGCTTTTCGCTGGCGGTCTCATTGCCACAGCCGGAGCCATTGGAATAAGTGCCCTCGGCATTCTTCCGATAATAATAGTCAGGATAAGTGCGCTGGAAGTTGGAGTGCTCAATGTCGTACGTATGGTTATACACCACATCGAGGATGACGCGGATGCCTGCCTTGTGGAGTGTCTGCACCATCTGCTTGAACTCACGGATGCGCACCTCAGGACGATAGGGATCTGTGGAGTAGCCGCCCTCCGGTACATTATAGTTCACAGGGTCGTAGCCCCAGTTATACTTGTTGTCGCTGAGGCGTGTCTCATCCACAGAGCCGTAATCGTAACTGGGCAGGAAATGGATGGCATTCACGCCTAATGATTTCAAGTGGTCGATGGCCCAGGGTTCTGTGAGCGCCAGGAACTTACCGGGATACTTTGCATCAGGACGAGCGATGGAGAAGTCGCGGTGGTGCATCTCATAGACCACCAGGTCGGCAGGTGACTTCATCACGGGTCGCTGATCTTTCTCCCACCCCGTCGGGTTGGTCTCAGCCATCTTGATGATAGCCCCCCGCTTACCATTCACACCAACCGCCTTGGCGAAGACACCCGGACACTCGCCCTTACCCACATCAAAGGTATAGAACTGTCCCATGAGATCGCCCTTCACTGTGGCCTGCCACTGTTCGGAGGCGGTACGCGTCATCTTGACGGTCTTCACCGCCTTACCGTCGATACCTTCCTTATAGATACGGACAGTCACTTTCTTTGCGTTGTCAGGGGCAAAGAGTTTGAAGGTGGTGGCCTCTGGGGTATAGGTTACTTCGTCGAAACGGAAATCTTGTGATTGAACGGCTATCGCAGTCATAGACACCATCATGATAAAAAAGGAACGTTTTAATCGGAAGAAAGCGAATATCAGGACTATGATCAGGAGGACTATCGCAATGGAAGCGATGATAAGGATCCTGTTTGCCTTAGCCTGGTTCGCCTGATTGTTCTTCTCAATCACATTGACGACAGAATTTACCTGATAGGCACGCAAACGAGGACAGAAGGTCAGATTGCATGCCTTGGCAAACTCGGCATAACGATAGGCGCGATCAATGTCGCCGTCATTAGCGAGACGTTCTGCCAGGAAGAGGAGCGAGGCCTGATTCATCACCGCACACCTGATATCGTCAAGAGCCGACTTGCCCAGCCAATAACAGGTCTGGTCGTGGTTCTTGAGTCTGTCATAAATCATGGAGCGGTAGAAGGCGGCGTATGCACTCTCGTGCGTACCGTCAGTCACCTTTTGGAGCCATTGACCGCTCAGTTCCAAAGCATCCTGATAGAGTTGCCGGGCACAGAGGATATCCACTTTCAGATGGAGCCATTCCTCGCTGCCCTCATCTGCCACCATCAGTACGGAATCGCGGTAAGCATCCTGTTGGCCAAAATAATTCACTCGCACGGCATTGCGCTGGGTTTTGGAACCTAACTCACCGTAGACATGCATCCATGCATGGTAATAGTTGACCAGTCCCATACTATCGAGAACAGACTTGTCGACGGCACGGAGTTCCTCTATTGCCTCCGCATACATATCAGCATCAGAACACTGATAGGCCAGCATCGAACGGAACCGTCCGGCAAGATCAGGACGACGGAGCGAATCGGCAAGCGCTATGCAGACGTCAGCATAATAGAGGGCCGAGTCATTTTTATAAGGCTGGTAAAGGCGGAAGAGTTCCTCAGCCATCTGGACACTCTTCTCCACGTTTTTCTCCTTATTCAGGCGATTCCGCCAATCAGCAATCTTTCGCTCACGCTCAGCAACGTATGTTGGCGACTGACTGATGGCATCGTCTATTTGCCGATAAAGTGCATCAAGGTCCACAGACTCATCTGCCTGGGCCAGCACTGTGGGGCCAAGCCCCATGACAACAATCAATAAAAGAGTACGTATCATTTGGCAATCAGTGATATGGCGAAGCCACCACCGGGGGCCTCGGTGAGTTTAAGGGTCTGACCGGCCTTGACAACCTTCTTGATAATCGTATAAGCCTGCGGATTGGTCTCGTAGTGGGCATCCTTCGCATCGGCGTAGATAGTACAGTCGTACTTCTTGTCCATGTCGAGGAAATCGAGTTTGATGACACTCTGGTGACCGTTCTCGTCGCACTTGCCACCAATAAACCAGTTGTCGGATCCTTTCGCCTTACGGGCCACAGTGATATAGTCGCCCGGCTCAGCCTCCAAGTAGCGTGAGTCGTCCCAGTCGCAGGCCACATCACGGATAAACTGGAAGGCATCATCGAACTTCTCATAGTTCTCAGGCAGGTCGGCAGCCATCTGAAGAGGTGAATACATCGTGAGGTAGAGTGCCAATGAGCCTGCAATGGTGATACGAGCCCAAGAGGTATTATTGCTCCACTCAGAGAGTTTTGTGACAAAGATGCCTGGGGTATAATCCATTGGACCACCCTGCAAACGGGTAAAGGGCAGGATACAAGTATGGTCGGGGTTCGAGCCGCCAAAGGCCTCGTACTCCGTACCGCGTGCCGATTCGTTGCCGACGAGGTTCGGGTAGGTACGGCAGAGACCCGTAGGACGCGTAGCCTCGTGGGCATTGACCATGATATGGTGCTTGGCAGCCTCTTTCACCACGTAGAGATAGTGGTTGTTCATCGACTGTGAGTAGTGATGGTCGCCCCGGGGAATGATATCACCCACATAGCCCGTTTTCACGGCATCATAGCCGTATTTGTTCATCAACTGGAAGGCCTTCTCCATGTGTCGCTCGTAGTTCTGGGTAGAAGAAGATGTCTCATGGTGCATCAACAATTTTACACCTTTGGCGTGCGCATAGTCATTGAGCATCTTGATGTCGAAGTCGGGATAAGGCGTCACGAAGTCGAAGACATCACGCTTCCACATATTCGCCCAGTCCTCCCAACCAACGTTCCAGCCTTCCACCAGTACTTCATCGAGACCATTCTTGGCAGCGAAGTCGATGTATCGCTTGACGTTCTCATTGTTGGCCTTATGCGTGCTGTTGGGTTTTACCTTCGTCCAGTCAATCTGATCCAAATGGATGGAGGGATAGTCATTGGTATAGTGCCAGGAACCACGACCCACAATCATCTCCCACCACACGCCACAGTATTTTGTTGGATGAATCCAACTCACGTCATCCAAGGCGCAGGGCTCATTGAGGTTAAGGATGAGATTGCTCGATAGCATATCTCGGGCATCGTCGCTGACCATCACCGTACGCCAA
>JAGCRH010000038.1 GCA_017964785.1 Prevotella sp. | reverse complement strand
GGCGCAGACAATGCCCACTAAGAAACCGACCACCACCTGCAACAGCGTGTGCTGACGGAGAATCATACGACTGGTGCCGAGGATGCCTGCCACAACGAATACGAGACAGTGCCACCAGACGGGATTGAAGGCGAACACCTCGGCAAAGACGAACAAGGCGCCTGCCACACCGCCAATGGCTGCCATGTGGGCGGAGATCTTCCACCACACATTGATCAGGGCACAGACGATCTGGATGAACAGCGCCGCCGTCACGATGTTACTCATGAAATGGGGGATGTGCAGATAATCCATCCAGTAGGCACAGGCGAAGTAACAGAGGATACTGATGACATAGGGCACCATTCGACGTTCCTTGTTACCCAACTGGATCAGTGTCCAACCCTGATAACGGCGATAGAGGTGAATCAGGAAGGTGGGTAACAAGACCGTGAACAGATAGACCATGATGAGCACCTGCAACTTATAGGACCACGGCATCTGACGGAGATAACTCAGCGTGAACAGGGTTATCAGTCCGAGGATGGGCAGGTAGAACGGCGTGAACACCAGGCTCACTACCCTCGCGGTCAATATGATGGTCTTATCCCTTTTTATCATCCTTCACTTCCTCAGTCTTGCAATGGGGATGCCTAATTGTTCACGGTACTTGGCCACCGTGCGACGGGCAATCGGAAAGCCCTTCTTGGCGAGTTCCTCCTTGATGGCATCATCGCTCAGCGGCTTTTGTCTGTCCTCTGCCTCCACAATGTCACGCAGGGCAGCCTTGATCTGACGGGTAGAGAGTTCCTCACCGCTCTCCGTCACGTAACTGTCACTGAAAAAGTGGCGGAGAGGGAAGGTGCCCCAACGTGTCTGGGCATACTTTGAGTTGCTGACACGTGAGATGGTACTCAGGTCGAGACCCGTCTTCTCTGCCACATCTTTCAGGATCATCGGGCGCAGCGAGGCTTCGTCGCCGTCGACGAAGAACTGGTGCTGCAACGAGATGATGGCCTTCATGGTGATGGTCAGCGTGTGGCGACGCACCTTGATGGCCTCGATGAAACCCTGTGCCGCATCCACCTTTTTCTTAATATAGAGCAGGGCCTCCTTGGTCTGACGACTCAGTTGGTCCTTGTTGTCCTGATATTCCTTCATCGAGTCGACAAACGACTGCGAGACTTTCAGTTCCGGCACCTCCCCGTTGTTGAGGGTGAAGGTGACTGTCCCGTCGTCCTGCGTGTCGATGATGAAGTCGGGAGTGATCTGCTGGATACTGCGTCCCACCGTTTCACCCATCGAGGCTCCCGGACGGGGATTTAACTTACGCAGTTCCTTAAACAGCGCCTCTGCCTGAATGTCCGTCAGCGAGAGGGCTGCCTGTATCTTGTCCCAGTGCTTCTTGGTGAAGGCATCAAAATAGTCGGCGATGACCTGTTGCATCAGCGTCTTCACCTTCGAGTCGTCGCGACGACTGATCTGGATGAGCAGACACTCCTGCAACGAACGGGCACCGATGCCCGCCGGGTCGAAGTCCTGCAACACTTTCAGCACGTGTTCTATCTCCTGATGGGTGGCGTCGATATTATGATAGATGGCGAGTTCGTCGCTGATGACATCCGCCGGCTTGCGCAACAGACCGTCGTCATCCAATGAGCCGATCAGATACTCCATGATATCCCGTTGGCGGTCGGTGAGTTCCGTCTCGCCCACCTGTTCCATCAACTGGTCATAGAACGACTCACTCTGTCCGTAGACCATCTCCTCACGATCCTCGGCGACGTTGCTGCCTCCATGATAGATGGGCAAGTCCTCATCGTCGCGTCCGATACCGGCAAGGGCCTCATCCAAGGCAGACTGCCGTTCCTCGCGCTCGGTACTGGCAGAGAAATCATCGGAGAGTTCCGGATCATCCGGGTAATCCGGATATTCCGGAGCATCCAGCGCATCATAACCGCTATCTGCCTCCAAGGCGGGGTTGTCGTTCATCTCCGTATTGATACGGTCCACCAGTTGGGTGATGGGCAGTTCCACGAGTGTGGCCTGCAACAACTGCTGGTGGGAGATGGTCTGTGCCAGTTTCTGCCCCTGCGTCAGCTTCTGTTCCTGTATCTGACTCTGCGCCATTATTTAAAATATTCCTTCAACTGTGCCGCATACGAGGCCAGTTCCTCGGTATTGGCATTGCCGAAACGTCGCCACACCTCCGTACACGGCAGGAGCAACGGACTGAACGTCACATCCTTCCGGTTCAGGTAAGGATCGCAATGTTGGAACACATCCATCGCGTCGACCACCTCCAACGGAGTCACTTTAATGAGCCGTGCCAGTTCCTGGATCTCCGGGGTCTCAATGACCATCGTGTTGGGTGTCAGACGGAAATAGAGGTCGAGGATGAGGATGAGCATCACGGGGGTCATACTGCCCTTGCCGGCAATCGGACGGAAGTCGCGCTCGAAGGTCTCATTCACCTCTACGCCCTCGAAGAAGGCATTCGCCGTGCCATATCCCCGCATCTCACGCCACAATTTAACAGCCCGAGAGAGTTTCCGGGGGTTGTTGCCATAGGTTTCCCAGATGTGTTCGATGCGTGGGGTCTCCAAGTTGGCAATCTGACACATCCGGGCAAAGAGGATGTTGGGCGCAATGTGCAGTTCCAGACTCAGATTCACCATCTTCCGACTGTACATCGGTTTGATGCCCACCGGCTTCTGCAGGTATATCTGCATCAGTAGGAGCCAGTAATCATCCGACCATTTTACGTTCTTAGACATTCTGTTCTTATTTTTTTTGCAAAAATACATTTTTTTTCGTAACTTTGCAACCGAAACGCAAAAAACTTATGAGAAAAATGAAAATATTGCCTTTACGGCTGTCATCTCATCTGCAATTTGCGCACTACAGAACATCAAATGACAAGAACAATGACGATCAACGAGATTCAAGACGAGATCATCGAGGAGTTCGCCGGTTTTGACGACTGGATGGACAAATACCAGTTGCTCATTGACTTGGGCAACGAACAGGAACCGCTTGAAGACAAGTATAAGACGGAACAAAACCTGATTGACGGTTGCCAGAGCCGGGTGTGGCTGGTAGCGGATTATGAAAAAGAGTCAGGAGACAGGAGTCAGGAGTCAGGAGTGATTCACTTCCGGGCGGAGAGCGACGCATTGATTGTGAAAGGCATTGTGAGTTTGCTCATCCGTGTACTGAGCGGTCACACGCCACAGGAAATCCTTGACGCTGACCTCTATTTCATCGATGAGATTGGATTGAAGGAACATCTTTCGCCTACCCGCAGCAACGGTCTCCTAGCGATGGTGAAGCAGATGCGGATGTATGCGCTGGCATTCAGCGCCAAGGCAGAGACAGAAAAATAAACATATAACTCAAAAACAACAGAATTATGAAAAAAATTTTAGTATTCATTGCAATGATGGTATCCATGACAAGTTTCGCCCAAAAGAAACTGGTGCTTTATTTTTCAGAGTCTGGTACTACCAAGACCGTGGCAGAGGAGTTGCAGAAACAACTCGGTGCCGACATAGAGAGCATCCTCCCCGAAGAGCCTTATTCTGGCAATTTCCAGGAGACGATGCAGCGTGTACAAAGGGAGAACCAGAGCGGTACGCTACCCAAGATCAAAGCCCTCAAGGCGAAGATTGCCGACTACGACGTGATCTTCCTGGGCTATCCCATCTGGGGTGGTACTTATGCCTCGCCCGTGGCGTCGCTCCTCAAAGAGCAGGACTTTGCCGGTAAGAAGATTGTGCCTTTCTGCACGTTCGGTAGTGGTGGTTTGAACACGTCGTCTGATGCACTTGTGAAGGCATTGCCCAAGGCCAAGATTCAGGCTGGCTATGGTGTCCGTGCGGCCAGAGTGGCAGCAGCAGCGAAGGAAATCAATCGTTTCCTGATTGAGAACGGCTATAAGAAAGGTAATGTCGCCAAACTGCCCGCCTATTCCGAACAGAAGCCGGTAACGGATGCTGAGAAGGCCATCTTTGATGCTGCCTGTTCCAGTTATCAGTTCCCCCTCGGCACCCCTGTGACCTGCGGCAAGCGCACTACTGACGACAGCATCGACTATGAGTTCAAGGTGAAGAGCCAGGGCTTCGGCGGTGGTGGCGCACAGACCTCTACCATCTACGTGACGATGGGTAAGGAAGCAGGTGCCAAGCCGGAGTTTACACAAGTGGTGCGGTGATCCTATTTCGCTATTTAGAATTCTAGAATTCATATCCGGGAAAAACAGTATATTTGCTAACTAAACCTAATTAACAATGAAGAAAAGTCTATTTATAGCATTTGCACTCCTAACGATGAGCCTGGTTGTTATGGCAGTACCTGCCAAGAAAGGAGTGTACAAGACATTGACACTGAGTGACGGAACGACAGTAAGAGCCATGCTCGTTGGTGATGAGCACGGACATTTTTGGCGGGCTGACGACGGTCAGACGTATGTCCAGAAAAACGGCATATACCAAACTGTTGACACGAAGGACATCGTTGAGAAGGCCAAGGCCAGACGACTACAATCTAACGCCCTATTCAGCAGACGTCTGTCCCGCACCCGAGGTCTTTCCGACTTCAATCATTACTATGACAAGAAGAAAGGAATCATCATCCTGGTGAACTATGCCGACGTACAGTTCAAGGACGAAAACGACAACGCCTTATTCCAGCGCATAGTCAACGAGCCAGGCTTTAGCGAGGGAGACTTTAAGGGTTCGATGGCCGACTATTTTAGAGACCAGAGTCGTGGTAAGTTCGAACTGGAATTCGATGTCGTAGGCCCTGTCACCGTTAGTAAGGAGGCTGCATACTACGGCAGCAACGATGAAGACGGTAACGACATGCATGCTGCCGAAATGGTTTGCGAAGCGGTGACGCTGGCAATGGATCAGGTGAAAGACTGGAAGCAGTACGACTGGGACGGCGACCACTATGTGGATCAGGTGTATGTCATCTATGCAGGAAACGGCGCGGCTGATGGCGGTGGCGAGGATACAATATGGCCGCACGCCTATGACTTGTATTCCTCCCATTATTATGGTGACGGTACAGGTCCTGTGGAAGTGGACGTTAACCTGAAAGTGAACACCTACGCCTGCGGGCCAGAACTGGATGGAGGAGGTAAAATAAGTGGTATCGGTACGATGTGCCACGAGTTCAGCCATTGTCTGGGCTATCCTGACTTCTACGACATCGACTACAGTGGCGGTCAGGGCATGTTGCAATGGGATTTGATGGATGGCGGGAGTTACAATGGCAACGGTTACCAGCCCGCAGGCTATACCAGTTATGAACGCTGGGTGGTCGGATGGATGGATCCTATCGAACTGTCAGATGAGGACAAAACGATAGAGGACATGAAATCCCTGCAGAATGGAGGCGAGAGTTACATTATATATAATAAAGGTAATCCGAACGAATACTACCTTTTAGAAAACCGTCAACTGGAAGGCTGGGATGCCTCACTACCCAGTGCAGGCCTGCTGATTATCCATGTTGACTATGATAAAGACGTATGGTACCATAACCAGCCCAACGACGATATAACCCATCAGCGCATGACCGTGGTTCCTGCCGACGGCGATTACAAGTCGCAGTATTACGATGATTATGGTATTTATTATTTCCCCGAAAACATTGTAACAGACCCGTTCCCACAGGGCGATGTCACGGCTTTCAACAAGCGCTTCAAGACCTATGATCCTCAGGCTAAAAGAGCCGCAAAACTGTTTAACCCGAATGAGAATGGCAAATTCTGGATTGACTCGTCGGTAGAGAATATCAAACAGAATGGAGACAAAACCATCTCGTTCAACTTTGTGGCCAACGATACCGGCAAAGAGCCAGAAGACGACAACTTCAGTATCATGGCAGCAGGCAAAGTAAACGACATTAAGCCACAGGGATGGCTGCAGACACTGCTCCAACGCCAGCACGACGGACTGACGGGACACCCCGAGGCACTGTCGTATCCCTATAATTCCTGCCTCTGGGCTGGCGAGATCTCACGACCCGACGAGACTTACGGTGACAACTGGTGGCGCTACGAGCAGACGGCCTACTATACCGATGGACTGCTCCGCCTAGGCTATGAACTGGGCGATGAGGAGATGGTGGCCAAGGCCATGGAGGGTATCGAATACACACTGACACATCCTGATGAGAACGGCGTCTTAGGCAATGCCACACTGATGGATAACACCTGGCCCATGTCTGTGTTCTTCCGTGTGCTTCAGGCCAAGTATGAGCACGACGGTGATGAGCGCATCCCCCAAGCGCTGGAAAAATACTACCTGAACTTCACACCCGAGGACTTAGCGGGTGGTGTCGTGGGTGGACGTAACATCATGTCGTTAGAGGGCATCCTCTGGACCTACGGCAAAACAGGTAATGCGAAATTGCTACAGTTGGCTGAGGATGCCTGGGCCATACAGGACAAGTTTGCCCTCGACGAAACGGCTATCACAGGCAATGAGCCATTCTACATGCACAGCGTGACGTTCTGCGAGATGCTGAAACTGCCCCTGTTACTTTATGCCTACACAGGCAATGAACGCTACCACGAACTCGCCCTGATGGCTATCGATTACCTGGAAATGGAGTCGATGCTGCCAGACGGTGTGCCATCGAGTGCGGAGTTCCTGTTGGGCAACGACGTTGACATCAGTCATGAGACCTGCGTCATCGTCGATTACACATGGACGCTAAGTCAATTCTTGAGTGTGCTTGGCGAGGCAGAATGGGCAGACAAGATGGAGTTGGCGGTTTATAATGCAGGACTCGGTGCCATCACCAAGGACTTCCGTTCACTGCAGTATTTCTCGTCGTTGAACCAGTTTATCGCCACAGGCACGTCGAACCATAACATCTATAAACACGGATCCACGTGGATGGCCTACCGTCCGACACACGAGACGGAGTGCTGTTCGGGCAATGTGAACCGTATGCTGCCCAACTTTGTGAGTCGTATGTGGCTAACCGACGTCTATGGCGGTGCGGTGGCTGCCTTATACGGCCCGAGCACGGCTACCTTCAAGACGGACAAGGGTGACATCACCATCACCTGTGAAACGGACTATCCTTTCGCTGACAGACTGACCTTTACTGTGACTGGTGCCGAGGAAGCCAGCATTCCACTGACGCTGCGCATACCATCGTGGTGTACTGACGCTACGCTGACAGTAAACGACAATGACGTAGGTGTAGATCTTTATGCCGGCACTTTCGTTAATCTGCCTGACAAGGTAAGGAACGGCGACATCATCGTACTGACGCTTCCCATGACGGTGGAGAAGAAGACCATCGAGGGACAGGGTGTTTGCTTCCAGCGTGGTCCGCTGCTCTATGCCTATGCCATTCCACAGCAGAAGACCGAGGACACTGAGGAATATGCGAACATGCACGGCAAAAAACCGGAGAATCCCGATTTCAAGTGCTGGAACATTACGCCTACAGGCGACTTCAACTATGCGTTTGCCGATGACGGTACACCACTGGAGGCCAACTATCCTGACATTGAGGAAATCGGTGGCACCATCCCCTTCGACCTGAACTATACCCCCGTAAAGGTACGTATTCCCGTGAAGCAGATAGAGTGGAACCTGGTGGATGACCGTTACACCCCGGAGATGCCCGAACAGGGCCATCTGACCCTGCTGAGCGACGAGACGAAATACATCGACCTCGTGCCCTATGGATGTACTGAGTTGCGACTCACGGTATTCCCCGATGCCTATGCGGAACCGATGGAAGACCCAGAGGAACCCGACTACACGCGACCTGACGATGCGCCAGACTGCGTAGAGGTTGTGGACGGGTGCTACTATGCTTATTTTGAGGAACCCCGTTTCTGTTGGGACGAGCCTATCTTCTGTAAGGTACGCACGGTTGATGATACCGTCACCGACCTGCACAGTAGCCAAGAGGGCGACATGTGCGTGTTTGTAGGGGAAACGGATAACGGTCGTATCATCTGGCAATGGATAGGACCATCCATCAGCGAGGCTACGCCAGTGGAGATTATCTTCACTAACCATGATTTGTTGACTGGCATCATGCCCTTTGTCAACGGTGGATACTATAATTACGAAAGTCTGCTCTACATGGTTGAACCGTCAGAAGCCACAGCCATCACCCAGCCCACTGCTACTGACTCATCATCCACACAGTGGTTCAGTCTCGATGGTCGCCGTCTGACAAAACGTCCCACAGCAAAGGGTGTTTATATTCAGGGGCGGAAAAAAGTCGTCATCAAGTAAGCGTTGGTGGACAACTTCAGGATGCTATCCCAAGAGTTCCTTCAGTTTATTGACATTGCTGCGAGAAACGGGGATGGCATCCTGACTGTGTCGCATCACGAGTTGCATGGCGCGAGAATTAGAGGATATCTGTTCCACCTGACCGAGATTGACCATAAAGGCACATCAGCCACAAGAGGCGTCTCATAGCCATCGGCCTTCAAACGGGCAGAGATGTTCTTCATGTTCTCCGCCTCACGGGTGCCTTGGGTGGTGAAACGCACCAGTTCGCCACCAGCGTCGATGATACGCTTGGCCTGAGCCACACAGCCCTCTGTGTCGTTGGTATCCACCGTCGCCATCGACTGGATACGGATGGGGTTGGAGCCGCCAATGCCGATAGTACCGACACGGGCCTCCGCACTAATTCGTCTTATACTCATATTTTATCTGTGCTAATTCCTCGTTGGCCTTTTCAATCTTGATTTTCAAACTACCCTTGTAGACGGCCAGGCGCTGCGCCAGAGAAGGGTCGCTGAGCGCCATCATCTCAACAGCGAGGATGGCGGCATTCTGGGCCCCGTTCACACCGACGGTAGCCACAGGGATACCCGGGGGCATCTGGACGATGGAAAGAAGGGCGTCGAGACCGTCGAGCATACCCTTGATAGGTACACCGATGACGGGCAACGTGGTGGAGGCGGCAATGACGCCCGGCAAGGCGGCAGCCATACCGGCACCGGCGATAATCACCTTCACCCCACGCTCCTGAGCGGTACGGGCAAACTCCTCCACAGCCTCCGGCGTACGGTGGGCGGAGAGGGCATTCACTTCAAAAGGCACCTGCATCTCGTCGAGCAACTTGCAGGCTTTCTCCATAACGGGCAGGTCGCTCGTGCTGCCCATGATGATACTTACTAATGGATTCATATACTATAAAAAGATGATACCAACAATGGCGCAGACAATGCCCACTAAGAAACCGACCACCACCTGCAACAGCGTGTGCTGACGGAGAATCATACGACTGGTGCCGAGGATGCCTGCCACAACGAATACGAGACAGTGCCACCAGACGGGATTGAAGGCGAACACCTC
>JAGCRH010000037.1 GCA_017964785.1 Prevotella sp. | reverse complement strand
TAACAAATAGAAACCGAGAATATGAACACGAAGTCGAAACATAAAGAGCGGCCTCAAGTTGCGCGGAGAGTTGTAACACAGCAAGATGCACTTTTGAAAACCATTGGGCGTCGTGCAAGGTTAGTGTGATAACCTCACGGTGCTTGCAACCCTGTCCTTTCCAACTCGCTTTTTCTGGTTGGCAATGTCCTTGTCGAAAGCACTCAGCAGTGTCTCGTACTCGCTGCCGAAGCCCTGATAGGCATTGCGTACCATCTCAGCCGTGACAAAAGCCTCTCGGTCTGACAGATGCTGATAATGCTTGATGATTTGCGCCTTGATGTTGTCGAGGTCGCGGTTGATCTGCTCATACTTCACTTACGTTTTTTAATTCCGGCTGCAAAACTACATTCTTTTTCGGAATCCATCGCTATGCAAAATATAGCAGTTTGAGGCAGTTGAAACGGGCGGTGAAAGATGCGCCGTTCTTCCCAGAATTGCCTAGCCGATTAACAAAGTTTAACCCCACTTTTGACGGGAACATAGGGTTACGATTTGGCAACCTAACTTCTTCACCAATCCTCCCAAATTTGCGTAATCCCGATTTTTGAACTTCCTCGATTTTCCCCTAAATGCCTTTATTTACGGTCGAATTGCGTTAATCTTCCAAAATCCGTTGTTCTTTACAAACTTTTTTCGTATCTTTGCCGCAAAGAATACAAAAAACAAGTCTATGGGAAAGAAAAAAGGTGGCAAACGGTTAGGGAAGAAGCAGGTCAGCGAACTGCTGCAGGACCTCTTCCAGCACAATCCGAACGAGACCTTCTCGTTCAAGCAGATATTCAAGGCACTGAAACTCGATACGCATCCCCTGAAGATGCTCGCCATCGACGTGATGGAGGAGATGGCATGGGATGATTTCCTCTCGAAGGTCAGCGACAACTCGTACCGTCTGAATATGAAGACCCAGATACAGGAGGGTGTGTTCCGTCGGAAGGCCTCTGGACGCAACTCGTTCCTGCCTGATGATGGCGGTACACCGGTCTTTGTGGCTGAGCGTAATTCCATGTCAGCGATGGATGGCGACCGTGTAAAGGTCTCGTATATGGCCCGTCGCGACAAGCATATCAAGGAGGCAATGGTCATCGAGATTGTCCGAAGGGCTCACGACCAGATTGTCGGTAAACTCCGTGTGGAGAAGGACTTTGCTTTCCTGATACCGCAGGACAACACCTTTGTACACGACATCATCATCCCGAAACGTAAACTGAAAGGCGGGAAGACGGATGACAAGGCTGTGGTCAAGGTAGTGCAGTGGCCGGATGCCGAGCATAAGAACATCATCGGTTCGGTTGTCGATATCCTCGGTAAGACGGGTGAGAACAATGCCGAGATGCATGCCATCCTGGCTCAGTACAACCTGCCGTATAAGTATCCGAAAAACGTGGAGGAGGCTGCTGAGAAGATCAATGCCACCATCACCCCACAGGAGATTGCCCGCCGTGAGGACTTCCGTGAGGTCTTCACTTGTACTATCGACCCGAAGGATGCCAAGGACTTCGACGATGCCCTGAGTATCCGTAAGTTGGAGAATGGATTATGGGAGGTCGGTGTCCATATCGCCGATGTCTCTCACTACGTGAAAGAAGGCTCCACCATCGACAAGGAGGCCTATAACCGTGCCACGAGTATCTACCTCGTCGACCGTACCATCCCGATGCTGCCGGAACGCCTCTGTAACTACATATGTTCGTTGCGTCCCGACGAGGAGAAACTCTGTTACAGTGTCATCTTCCAACTCGACGATGAGGCCAACGTGAAGAAGTGGCATCTTGCCCATACTGTCATCAAGAGTGATCGCCGCTATGCCTACGAGGAGGTGCAACAACTATTGGAAGACAATGGTGTGAAGGACGGTACGGGTGAACCCGCTCCCCCTGCTACCAAGAAGAATCCTTATAAGGGCGAATATGCCAATGAACTTATCAAACTTGATGCCCTCGCTAAGAAACTTCGTGCTGCCCGCTTCAAGAACGGTTCGGTGAAGTTCGACCGCGAGGAACTGCATTTCGATATCGACGAGAAGGGCAAACCCATCAAGGCCTATTTCAAGACCTCGAAGGATGCCAACAAACTCATCGAGGAATTCATGTTGCTGGCAAATAAGACGGTGGCTGAGAGCATAGGACGTGTAAAGAAGGGACAGAAGGCCAAGACGTTGCCTTACCGTATCCACGACCAACCGGATCCCCAGAAACTCGAAAACCTGCGTCAGTTTGTATCGAAGTTCGGTTATAAGGTGAAGACCAGCGGCACGAAGGGTGCCATCACCAAGTCGCTCAACGCCCTGATGTCGGATGCCGAGGGTACCCGTGAGCAGAACGCCATCGAGACAGTAGCCCTGCGGGCGATGATGAAAGCGAAATACAGTGTGCATAACATCGGCCACTATGGTCTGGCCTTCGACTATTATACCCACTTCACCTCGCCCATCCGTCGTTATCCGGACATGATGGTACACCGTCTGTTGACGAAATATCAGGACGGAGCCCGTTCGGCCAATAAGGATAAGTATGAGGAGTTCTGTGAGCATTGCAGCGATATGGAACAGGTATCGCAGAATGCGGAGCGTGACAGTATCAAGTATAAGATGGTCGAGTTTATGGAGGATAAGATCGGCAATACCTACGATGCCCATATCTCCGGCCTCACCTCCTATGGTATCTATGCCCAGATCGACGAGAACCACTGTGAGGGAATGATCCCCATCCGCGACCTCGGCAACGACTACTACGACTTCGACGAGAAGAACTTCGTCATCGTCGGTCGTCGTCACCACACGAAGTACCAACTTGGTGATCCCATCCGCATCCAAGTGGCCCGTGCCAACACCGAGCGCAAACAACTCGACTTCACTCTCGCCGAGTGACTATGACTTCAACGATGTGGTAATACGCGTACCTATTATTTCTTCGCACGCGAAGAAATGTTAAATATGTTTTTTAAATGACAGAATTCCCGGTATTTTCTTGGAAGATATCGGGAATTTTTCATATCTTTGTTGCCGCAAATTAAAAATCCACTATCACAAAAGAAAAAAGCAAATGAAAAGAAATGTCTGCAAGTTATCCAGTCGTCGAGCGACACAACTGAGGATGTAGCCTTAGGCTATGTTTGATGTTTGTGACTCAGACTGTATAATTGCGGCTTGTACGTTCTTTGACATGTTGCTACAATTCTGTTTGTGATAGGAATTTCAAGTAAGTTTCTATGAACCTCACTGGGCACTGGCCTCAACGGCTTTGCCCAAATCCCTCTTGCGCCCTTTTTTCAGGGGCATAATGTGAAATACACCATTTTTTATTTTCAACCTGATGATATGCAGAAAGATTTAGTGACGCTCGACAACGAGCAGAAAGAAGAATTTGATAAAGAATTTGATGAGTTGCTCCAGGAATTCATTGAAAAGGAGTTCGACTCTGATGAAGACCTGGATGAGACCTCTGCCTCTGATGATGATGACCTCGAAGATGATGCTGATACCGATGATGAAGACCACGATCAATATGATCTGCTGAAGATGAGAAAGCGGACAGAGGAAAGGCCGCAAGCCACATATTCCCTCTCTGTCTGTGTACTCAAAGACTGTGATAAGTCGTGCCTGTGCTCCGGGCCGGTGACGGTACATTTCACGACCGAAGGCGAGATGTTGCCCGATACCGGAAGGTTTAAGTGTTACGTCTATACCGACGACTTCTATCTGATGTGTTCCACTTCAGACCAGTGCCAGGTACATCGCAACGGCCTTGAACTGACCTACGAGATACCCTGTTCCTGTATCTGGTTGCCAGGCAACTATATACTTTTGGTGCGCGACCAGGACGGGGAAGTCGTCAGACTCGATTTCCAACTCGACGAGTTTCTTGAGACGCATTATAGTGACGCTCTGTTCACGAGGAACTGCGGTCTGGAGGATGTCCTGTCGGGAACCCTCCAGAATGATGACGACTGGCAGTTCATGTCTGTCGTTCCCGGTGCCTCGCAGATGCGACGGATGATGCTGGAGCGCAAGCAGTTGGCGCTCTACAATAATCTGCAGGAAAGACTGGGCGGCAGTTTTCTCGACAGCAACAAGAACCTGCTGATATGCACCCGTAACCGTGACCTGACCCATCGGGTGCTCAGTCATTTCCGGATAGACTTCTGCCACATGCATTCGGTGGAATATGTGGATTGTGCCACGCTCTATGATCCGTCGTGTGTCAACCCCTACGAACACCTCTATGAGTTGTCGATAGGCGACAGGACAACCGTCCTGACAAACCTCGGGGCCTTGTTCTCCACAGGCGGGAAGGTCATCATGCGACACATCATGAGAAAGGTAGCAGACTATGCGAATCCGCTCTGGCTCTGTGGCACACGACAGGAGATAGAGGCCCTGATCGACCAGTTTCCGTCATTGAAGGCGTTCTATACCGCCGAGAGTTGGGTGGAACAGGAACCCTATAGTGCCTTTGAGTTGGTATAGGCGTTCTTCCAGATTATGCAGGATAAGAACCTGACACCCTCCCTCGCTGTGATGGATCAGGTGTCGCGGGCCATCATCGAAGGCCATCGGCAGGGCCGACTCTCCAACTGGTCGCTCAGCGACTTGCGCCGCGTCATCACCGACGATATCCGGCCGCGCTACACGAAAAGGGCCCTCGCCGCGTTCGACTTCGAGACGTTGCCCGTCGTGTTGCCCGAGGATGTGGACATGAGCCTGTTTGCCGGCAGCATGGATTCCCTTGAAGCCTGTCTGGGTGAACTCAACAGGATGGTGGGTCTCGACAACGTGAAGCAGGGCATCGTCACGCTGGCCAACAACACGCGCTTCTTCGTGGAGCGCCGTCGCCGGGGACTGCCCACCTCTGGCAATGTCGCCTACCACGCCATCTTCACGGGTAATCCCGGTACGGGCAAGACCACGGTGGCGCGGATGCTCGGACGCATCTACAACTCCCTGGGACTGCTCAGCCGTGGTGAGGTGATGGCAGTAGACCGAACCCGACTTGTGGGACGTTACATCGGTGAGACCGAGGAGAACATGAAGGTGGTACTGGAGGAGGCACGGGGCAATGTGCTCTTTATCGATGAGGCCTACAACCTCTACGATGGCTCAGGCGACCGCAAGGACTTCGGGGCACGGGTCATCGACTCACTGCTTACCACGCTCTCGCAGCCCAATCCCGATATGATGGTCATCTTTGCGGGTTATGAGAAGGAGATGGATGCCATGCTCAACACCAATCCTGGACTGATGGGACGCTTCCCCTATAAGTATAGGTTCAGCGACTACGATCCGGAGCAGTTGATGGAGATTGCCACCCGTCTATTGGAGCGCGATGCGTACATCCTGACCGATGAGGCTGCTGCTGTCTTGAAGGATAGTATCGACCAGGCCTACAAGAGCCGCACCGCCAACTTCAGCAATGCCCGTTGGGTGGAGCAGTTCGTCAACAATGGCATCATCCCGGCCATGGCCGACCGTCTTGCTGCCACTCCCTCTGATGACTATCAGCACATCGAGGCCTCCGACATCCGCAAGGCCTATGAGAAATTCAATCCGAAAGCCGTAGAACTGAAGCCCCGCCGCCAGGTGGGCTTCAGTGCCTAACGGCAATCTGCCTTATCGTTTAAAAAATTCCCAGGATGCCTTCGAGGATGCCTTTGATTTCGCTGCCGATGTTTTTCAGTCTGTCGAAGACGCCTTCTTTGGCGCCTTTGGCCATGTACTTGGCGCATTCACCTTCCAAACGACCGATTTTGGCTTTCTCTTCGGCAGTATAGTCAAACTCGTGCTTGCTGATCTTCTCGCGGATATTGACAAACTTCTTACCGGCCTTCTCCCAGTCGTCAACGGTATAGTAACGGCTATGATCACGCAATTCATAGGAGAAGTCCTTCAACTGATTGATGGCACTCTGTTTTGTGGAGCAGGAAGCCATCGCCAGTCCCATTACGCCACAAAGTATTAAATTCCTGATTTTCATAACTTTCGTTTCATATTTTACGAAACGCAAATTACGTCATTTTTCTTGGAATAACCAAATGTTTTTTGTTTTTTTAGAAAAAAAGAATAGAAACTTCACAGATAGATGTGGAGACTCGACAGAATAATAAGGAGTCTCTATAAATTGGTGTTATGGTTGGCTGTATGGGGGCATCTGCTAACCACTATGTCTAAATGAATTCCTTAGTTTATATGTCGTCCCCCACCGTGCAAAAGTCTGCCCTGAATCTCGGGGAAGGTTTTGCCCCCCGTGCAAAAGTCTGCCAGCATTTCTGGCAATATTTACCCCCCCGTGCAAAAGTATGAACCGGATTTCGGGGAAGGTTTTGCCCCCCGTGCAAAAGTCTGCCAGCATTTCTGGCAACATTTACCCCACCGTGCAAAAGTCTGCCCTGAATCTCGGGGAAGGTTTTGCCCCCCGTGCAAAAGTCCAAACCGAATCTCGGGGAAGGTTTTGCCCCCCGTGCAAAAGTATGAACTGAATTCAGGGCAAGGTTTTACCCCCTGGGGTACGGTTTGCCCGAAATCTCAGGCATAAAAAACCGAGTTTGGAATGGTCTTCTCTGCTTCTCGGCTGGTGATTTCAAGCCAAGAAAACAGAAAGCTCAATATAAATGACAGATAATCAAACTTGAAATGACACAGGTTTTTTATTGACAGGCCCTAAATCTCGCTGACGATGTTTTCGACTTGTCGGAAATGTCCTCTTTGGCATCTATCGGGCAAAAAATAAAATCTTAATAATTGTAAAATCAACCTTTGTATCGATAAAAGGAGCCTATCTGACGAATTTGTTTGGACGGTATTGATATTTTTCTTATCTTTGCAGCGCATTATAACAAATTTAATACAGAATTGAATGTTAAGACTGATTGATCAACGAACGCTGAACCTCACTTTGAGTGAGATATCAGGGCTTCGGAAATCGAAAAAAGGGAAAGATATCGAAGAGATTTTCCTTGACAATGTGAATCACGAGATAAGAACACCTTTGAATGTCATCATCGGATTGAACGACCTGCTTAACGGCGTAGCCGGACAACACATGGAGGAGGACGAGAAACTGATATTGAAGGAACATATCCACAAGAGTGCAGACCGTCTGCTGACAGTGATGGACGATATCCTCGACCTCTCACGGATGGAAAAGGGGACACTGCCGCTGCACAAGACGGTGGTGAGTCTGATGGAGGTTTGTTTCAAGGCCCGTGAAAGTGTGAAACACCTTGTGCGCAGCAACGTCAAACTACAGCATGAATACCCGATAACTTTAAAAGACACCTATATATATACGGACGCGAGGCGTTTGGAACAGGTCATGCATAATTTCCTGGAGAACGCCTGCCGACACACTTACAGTGGCACCATTACCCTTCGTGTGAAAGAATACCAGAACAATGAGACGAATCAGCCGATGTTGCAGATCCGTGTTGACGATACGGGTGTGGGTGTGCCTCATGACCAGCGTGACCTCCTGTTCCTGCCGTTCCGGAAAGTGGATGGCAAGTCGGAGGGGCTGGGCATGGGGCTGGCCATCTGTAAGCGGATAGCCAAAATGCTTGGTGGAAATACATACTATGATGAATACACGAAAGAATGTGGTTCGAGTTTTGTGCTCGAGATCCCATTCGACAAGGTGTGACTCCGAGAGTCACACCTTACTTTTTACTTTACTTTTTATGGGTTAATCGAAAAAGATTTCCTGAAAAATTTTTGTGTTATGGAAATTCTTCTTATCTTTGCACCGCAAAGATATTCTAAACGACGAAGAATGAGAAGGATACTACTATTTACTTTAGGACTGTTCTGCTGTCTTAGTACGCTTCAGGCAGCGAAGACAAAGACCATCAAGGCGGAGTACACTTACTATGCTCCAGAGAACGTAACATTGGAGCAAGCCAAGCAGACCGCCCTGCAACGGGCAAGGCTTCAGGGTTTAGCCGATGAGTTTGGTACGAACATGAACCAGATCGGTACGACGATACGTGAGAATGTCAATGGCGAGTCGAGTGCCAGTGTGTTTCAACTGACAAACAGCACTGTCAAGGGCGAGTGGATCAGGGATATTGACGAACCGAAGTACGAGATCAAATACGTGGGCAGCAGTCTGATTGTATCCGTCAAGGTGAAGTTTGAAGCCCGGGAGATGAAGTCGGTTACGGTGGATTATGAGGCCAAGGTGCTTCGTAATGGGACTGATGACAAATTCGAGGCAGATGAGTTCAAGAACGGCGATGACCTGTTCCTCTCATTCAAGACGCCAAAGGCTGGCTATCTGGCCGTCTATCTCGTGGAGGGCGACGTGGCCTACTGTCTGTTGCCCTACCGTAACCAGACAGACGGTATCTGTCAGGTGAAGGCCAACAGGCGCTATGTGTTTTTCTCGACAACCGAGGACAAGGATGCCAATGTGGACGAGTACGTGATGACCACTGATAAGCAGATAGAGAGCGATATCGTATACATCATCTTCTCTCCCAACGAATTCTCAAAGGCTGCCGATACACAGTCGGACCGTCAGGCAAAATTAGAGGGCACAGCCGGTCTGCCACGTGAACTCTCGTTTGAAAAGTTCCAGAATTGGCTTTCCAGACTGATGGGACAAGACGAAAAGATGGGTATAAAATCTATACCCATCCTTATAAAGAAATAAAAGGGATCTCTGTCAGAAAGCGATACCGGCACCGACTGAGACACGGCTGTCGCCCATGAAATCCTTCAGGTCCTTCTGGATGCTCCAGCGGTACTGGTAGGTGACACGCAGTGCGAAATAACTGTATTTAACGGTAAGACCGATGACAGGTGAAACGGCAAAGGCAAAGTTGGCCTTGGTCCATGCATCCTTATAGTCTTCATTTTCTGGCAGATATTCACCGTTGGCTTTCGCTACTTCACTATCGCCACCCATCTTCTCTACGTCAAGGACTTGATCACTTTCTCCGTATCCTTTCTTGGGATATTTCTTTTCCTTGTAGGTACCATAGTACATCTTACCGGTAAAGCCAGGTCCGAAGTGGATCCATACTGGGTTGGCGATTTTCACCGTCCAACCGAATGACATATTCAACTCGGGGAATTTCTCGTCACCGTATTTGCAGTCGCTGCGGGCGGCATCGAAGACCACATTGTTGAGGTCCATCTGGAAGAAACCGCCAGCCTTATGCATATTGTACTTACCGTATGAGAAACCGATGGGCACGTCCTTGCGATACTCATAGGAGAACACACGGGCATGGTCTCTCTTGGCACGTGCAAGGGAGTTGATGCCGTTCAGGCGGTCTACGGCCAGTGTCATGTTGCGGCACTCCTTCTCAACCACTTTCTCATAGAGTTCCTTGGCCTTGTCGTATTCCTTTTCCGTGTAATAGTATTCTGCCTTTGAGAAGAGCGTGGAGCACTCTTCGGAGAAGTTCTGGACACAGAGGGTATTACGGTTGGAGGCATAGGAGTCGTAGGCATTGAGAGCCAGAATCTTTGAGTAGTAATTACCAGCTGTGACATAGTCGAGCAGGCGGAAGGCCGCGTCACCCTTTTGGCGATACTCGATCAGAGAGTCTGCGAGGGCGATATTGGCCTCATTCTCCTCCTTGTTGCAGTCGGTGCACTCACGGGCTACGATAAACTGGTTACGGGCCTCTTCATAGTTGGAGTTCTTGATCTCTTCAACACCTTTGTTACGATGGCCACGATAACATCCGGCATCAACCATCGCATTGGGGTCGGTGACTTGGAGGGTCAGCAACTGCTTGGGCTGAAGGTTGAGTTGGATGACAATGGGAGAGTAACCTGGTGAGGAAATGGTCAACTCACGTCCACGGTAGCGGTTTCCCGTAGGGAAGGCAATGTAATAGACAGAGTCGGAGCCTTGCAGTTCAGAGCGGAAAGGCTCTGCACTCTTGTCCATCGACGACGAGAAAGACAGGGGGATGGTCTGATGGCAACGAATGACAAGGGCCGCTTCATCATCGGCACTGGAATAGACATCGTTGGGTTGAGAGATGTCCTTAACTTCAAAAATGTTTTGTGCGAATGCCATACTTCCTATCAGGAAGAGACATGCAGAAAGAATAGTTTTTTTCATCATAATAATAAATGTTATGTTATTGGTTTATCTTACTATGCGGAATGAACCGAGGTGATAGACATCGTCCTTCTGGGTAATCACCTCACCTTCTTTGTTCTTGTATGGCTGCCAGGTACGTACCTGAATGAGCGGATTGTCTGCATCGCGGAAGTCAATCATCAGGAACAGATAACCTTCGTCGCTATAACGGTTGGTGTGCCAGTACTGTTTGAGGGTGACACCGTAGACATCGTCATACTTCGGGTGCTGGACCACATCGATATCCTCGAACTTGACATTGACAAACTTGGTGGTCTTGAACACATTGCTCAGATTGCGCAGATATTCCTGTTTGGTCTGTTTGATATACACCACCTTATTATTCGTAAGGGTCATACGGTCGATGTCGGAGTTGGGCTTCTCACTGATCACCTTACCGGTAATGATCAGGGCTTTGTCGCTAAAGACACTGGTCAGCAACTTGAGGTCCTTACGGTTGTAGGCAGTACGGAAATTCTCCACGAAGTCGACAATCACCTGACGACGGGCATAGTCGATATCAGACGACTTCTCTGCCATGATCATGTCGTAACGGTGCATCTCAATGGCGATGGCCACATTGCTGATTTTGCCGTCGGGTGTGAAATCAACGGTCAGTTCCTGACGCTTCTCCCCGTCGTCGGCCTCTTTCAGGTCTACGGGGATGCCACGAATCTGATAGCCAGTACGGGTATGGAGACATTTGCTCATGAGATTCATGGGAGGACAAGTCATGGAACTGGTTTTCCAAATCAGGTCTATCTCCTTCAGGGCATCGCTGGTGATGATGTCTTTTGACATCTTGACGGACTTACCCTGTGCAGAGGCTGTATTGAAGGCTTCCATCATCTCTTTGATACGCGACTCCATGACGCTCTTCAGGTTATCATTGGATAAGCCGTCGACAATCTTGAATTCTCTTTCCTGCGAGGCGCTCTCTGTTGTGGCTTCTTCTTTCTTACCTTGACTGACAACGGTGAAAGTGCCTGCGGAATTGATGGTGTTGGTCCCTGCCGAGGTGGCGGTGGCCGCAACGGCAGTACCTGCCGTCGTCGCCATTTTAGACTTTACGGCTTTGGGGGCGTATTCGGCATACTCGCTGGCGGCTTCGTCGACAAGTTTCCATTCACGCCATCCCTGACCGGGCGAAACGATAGAAGGGGTCTGAGGCTTGCCATTCTCAATAATGGAGTTTCTGGTGACCTGCTTCGTCACATAATCGCCCAAATCACCCATGTTGATGGCACCGCCACTCTGCTGGAGTTTCTCTAACAGGAAATAGGTGAACAGACCGTGACCTTTCTCTTTGTATGGGAAAGCCGTCTCATCACCTTGGGCAGCAGAGAAAACGACCAACGGACCAGTTACCTCTTCCTGTTTTGCCTTCACGGCCACGCCACGGGCTTCGAGGATCATGCCTCCCTCGCGCTTGGAGCCGCTGAAACAGGCATCGATAAACACGATGGTACTCTGCGACGGCATCTCACTCAGTTCCTTGTAGAAATCATGGCTGCTCATACCACTGGAGGCATCGTTGGCATAACCGTCTACAGGCAGGAAAATGGCATTCTGATTCTTCTCGTCTGGCATACCGTGACCACTGTAGTAGACGATGGCACGGGCTTCGCCCTCATAGGCCTTCATCACACGCTTTAACCACTTCAACTCATGCTTCATGTCATTGAGGGTGGCATCGGCTACACGATGGATGTTCTTCTTGGGAATACCGAAGGTCTTTTCACAATAGACAGCGAATAATTCACCATCGCTAAGGGCAAACGGTACGGCTACCTCATGTTTGTAATTCTCGTTGGAGATAATGAGGGCGAAGGTCTTTTTGTTGACCGTCTGACTGACAGGGATACGGGTGTCCACATCGTTCTGTGCCATCACCAGAGAGGGCATGAAAGACAAGAACGCGAGTACTGTCATCAATAGAATGCTCTTATTCATTGTTTTTAGTATTTTTTTCTTTGAAAATATTATTGATGTTGCCTTGAGGTATATTTGTATACAAGTCTCCGGAGATGGTGCTGGTGGCATCCGTCAACTTTCGCGTATCTACTTTCAGTTCCAGCATGTGTATGAAATTCAGTTTCTGCTGGTGGAACACAAGGATGGCTCTTATCTCATGTTCATCAATGTATGTGACACTACAGTATAGTTGCATGTTGGGTGCCAACAGATTGAACAGGTTCTGCATGGGTATCGTGAAACGGGGTTTGTGCCCTCCATACTGATGGTGGCGCAACTTCAGCGGATGACTGTTGTCGTTAATACGGTTCATCAGAAGATTCACCATCGTTTCCAGAGGATAACGCCCATCGTTTAGCGGAACCCACGAGTCTTCCTTTTTGATGACATAGAAATCCGAGCGCAGCGACTTGATCTGGAACGAATCACCACTCACAATATATATCCCTTTCTCTGACGTCTCCTTCAGATTGTCATTCTGAATAATCATTGCAGGATGCCAGTCCTCCGTTTGCGAGGATGAAGTGAGCATCTGATAGATCAGTTGGTCGGCATCAGCCTTGTCGGTCTGCGCCTTCATTCCTAAGGCTATCATCCATACAAAGACAATATATAGTACTCTATTCGTCATGTGAGTTAATAATTGAGTGCTAAGTATGGGTGCAAAAGTAATTAAAATATGTGAATGCGCCAAACTTTTGCATAAAATTTTATAATTTTGCGGCCAAATGGCGATTCGTTACACGAAAAAAGAGGAGATTTGGAATGCTTCGTCGCATGGCGGAGGCATCTTGCTGGGGGGCATCTTTGGCATCATCTTCCTCGTGTGGTGCTTCCAGAGCGATAACAACTGGGCGAGGGTGGGGGTGATCCTCTATCTCTTCGGTATGTTGGGCTCATATATCGCCTCGACGCTCTATCATGCCCTGCCGGCATACGAGCGTTACAAGACGGGTGGCTTGCTGGGGCACCGCTCCAAATGGAAAGAGCGGTTGCGTAAGTGGGATCATGCCGCCATCTACTGGCACATTGCCGGCTCTTATTCTCCGCTGACACTGATTGCCCTCCGCGAACAGGGCTATTGGGGGTGGAGTCTCTTCTCGTTTGTCTGGCTCTGTGCCATTGCAGGGACGATTGTCAGTTTTGTCCATTTGAAGGAGCATTCGAATTTAGAGACTTTTTGTTTCATCGGCATGGGACTGAGTGTGCTGGTGGCCTTCAAACCGCTGATGGACTCTGTCTCGGCGGCGGCTGTTGTCTGGCTGATAGCCGAGGGCGTCTGTTACATTACGGGAGCCATTTTCTATTCATTGAACAAGAAAAAGTATATGCACTCCGTGTTCCATTTCTTCGTCCTTGCAGGCAGCGTTTGTCATATTATCGCCGTCTGGGATGTGTTGATGGAATACTTGTGAAAAGGTCAAAAAAATATTAAAAATTTGGTGGTTTCAGTTTTATTGTCTATCTTTGCATCAAATTGTAAATGAATAAAAACTTTAAAATTATAACAGTATGAGATCTATTAAGAATTTTGTCATTTTAGCAATTATACTGCTGACATCAGTAAACACGAGTGCCCAGAACAAACATTTTGAGGGTGAAATCATCTATTCGACCTCGTTCACTCTGGACAAAACTGCACGGAAGTTGATGAAGGGCGCTGAGGGAGAATACAAGATAAAGACCGTATTCAAGAATGGCAATGAAAAATCACAAGAGAATTACTTTGGCTGTATTACCTATATTTTCAGGGATAAGGATATGTGCTATGGATACAATCCACTAACGAAGAAAGGCTATCAGTGTTCTTACTCTGCGTCGGTGAAGGATTACCAGAACGTGCGCAAGGTGGAGAATAGTTCTGTGAAGGCCACTGGAGAAACAAAAGAGGCATTCGGCATCATCTTTGAGAAATTCCAGGGGGCAGATGTGACGAAGGTGGACCTGCTGGGAGCAAAGATCACAGGTACCGATAATATTGAATACTGGGTATGCCGCGATTATGACGAAAACTGGATTATGAGTATCAAGATTCCAGGACTTTATGAGAGTTTTGACCTGCGTTCAGTCATGAAGATGCCTTTAGTGGGCAGTTTTGAGCAGCATCTGGAACTGAACATCGAAGAACTCAACCAGCGTGAGGTGAAAGATGAGGAGTTGGACTTACCCGAGGATATCACTTTCGAAAAAGTGGCGACTATGTCGCAGATGGAGCAAAAGATGAAAAAAGACTATTCGAAATATGCCAAAGCCCAGGGCAAGCAAAAGGGTGAAGAAGTGAAACAGGAAGGTGCCGCCAAAGTCAAGGGTGACTGGGACTTCTAAAAAATTATAAGAATGAAAAAGTTATTTTTATTTATATTAGGTGTGTTTGCCGTGCAGACTGTCCTCGCCCAGACTGACGAGACTAAGAAATACATGCGCGGCTCGCTCTGTATGATGATGGTGGAACACCCCACGCTGGAATATAACAAAGAGATTGAGGAAGTGTTTGAAAAGATGGATATACCAGAGCGATTCAACAGTCACGACTTGGGTGTGCGCATCATTCGCTTTTCCAACGATAAGGACCAGCAGACCAATGTCACCATCTTTGCCAAAGAAAACCAGTTGGGTAAGAAGTTTGTATCGAAATGGTTCGGCAGGAACAAGAAAACCGGTGGTTTCAATATCGATTTGGTGAAAGAGCGCGGTAACTATAACGCCACTAAGATTGATGTGAAGGAAGCCTTGCGTCAACATAGGGGACTAGCCATCTTGGAAGATGCTGGAGAAAACCTGATAGGTCACACCTATTGGGTGGTCAACGACATCAAGTATGTGAACCAGAATAACTTCTTCCAGGGCGTGAAAGATGTGGCCAACCTTGCCATTAGCGGAGCGCAGGCAGCATCGACCAAGGGGAAATCGCTTGAGAAGGCCTTCGACAACAAGAACGCTGTTGTCTTTGACCTGCTGGAAGATATCAAGGGTTTTCGTGTGAAAATCACCTCCTACCTTTTCCGTCTGAAATGGAACGAGGAAATACAGAACACGTTCTATAACAATTACTATACAGATGAGCCAGAGATGGAACCCGACAAGGTGAAAGGATTTGTAGAAGACAAAGACCTGTTCTCATTAGAATATATCGGTTCTGTGACGAACACCAGCAGCAAGACCTCTGTGTCTGGCGTGACGACTAACGAGAAAATGATTCGCAAGGTCTGCACCCGTGCCCTTGACAAAAACGTAGCCGATTTACAGCATGACTTTGCTGATTTCCGCATTAAGGCTCCGCTAATCAGTACAGATCCTCTAAAAGCCTATGTTGGCATGAAGGAGGATATCACGGAAAAATCACGTTACGAAGTGCTTGTTGAAGAACAAGATGAGCGTGGCGTGACCATTTACAAACGCGTTGGCATCATTAAGCCTATCCCCGATAAAATCTGGGATAACCGCTATATGGCTGCAGAAGAAGGAACCAGAGAGTCAAAACTCGATGCCACTTATTTCGAGAAAGTGTCAGGCGGAGAGTTCTATAGTGGCTATCTGATCCGCGAGATTAAATAAATAGTGACCCGTATGGGGTGTTGATAATATCAGAATTTGTGGACGGCGCGACTGCCGATGGCAGTCAGGGCCTTGCCTCCAGGTAGTACCTTCATGACAGGTCTCAATACATACCGGCCTTTTATCCCGAATATGGCACCGCCAGACAAAGCATTGGCTGTATTATGCTCAAAGACCATCGCATAGACATGTCCCTTCTCGGCTTCGGTAGATGAAAAATAGAGATTGGGGGTCTTGAGGGTGCCCCAGAGTGCATCGCCCCCGGCATCGCGGAGACTTTTATTGAGTTCCTTGACATTCTTGTGGTTGTATTTAATACCCTCGCCTTTGTTGATGAAGTTGATTAATGCCATCAGTTCCTCGTTGGCAGGGGCATACCAACCCTCACCCAATTCGTGGCAGAACTTGAGAAAGGGAAAGTCCTCCCATTCTTGGTTATTCTCCTTGATGTAGTTCTCAATGACCTTCATATTCTTCTCACCGTCATCCTCATAGAAGGAATTTGTCTCGAACTTGGCCTCCTTGTTGGCCAGCCATTTCTCCTCACATCTTTTCACCGACATAGCCAGACCATGCTCTCCACGATCATCCACAAGGAACACCATTCCTTTCACACCATTAATATCTATGATTTCACCCAACTGGTGTTGAGCCTTTACACTGGCTGAGATCATCAGTAGGCAAACGAGGGCAAATGCTATTCTTTTCATTTTCATCATTTTTAGTTTATATGTTGCGGATATACAGTTATTTGATTTCGCGGATAAGCATTCCTGGATAAAATTGACCGCCTGACACCTTCTGAAAGGTGGTGTAAGTTAGGTTAGAACCTTCCAGCAAATCATCGGCAGCCATATAGCGGTTGTCCCAGATTTCCCCTTCCGCAGGCTTGATGATGCCGATTCGCTTGTACTCCGTGCGGCCCTCCTCATTAATCCGACGCTCCAGCACCTCGTAGCGAGAGTCAGGACTGACACCTTCTTTCATGCCGACATACGCATACAATGGTTCTGTAGACACAAGTGGTGTAAAGACCTTGAACTCGTCGAAGTTTTTCTGCAATTCCACGATGGAACGGTCGATGGCACGTGTACAGACCTTCACGAACATATCCTTCTCACTCTTCACGCCGCCCAGGGCAGTCTTTCCACTAAAGACAGTGGAAGAACCGATGTATTTCAGGCGGAACAGCGACTGGTCATTGTCAAAAAGTTTCTTCGCAGCGGCATCTGTCGAGGCTTCATCCATCCACATCGTGGTATAGAAAGTGTTTGCAATTTCATCATTCCATTCCAGTTTGTAGAGATAGGATGTGACGAGTACCTTGAAGCCCGCCACATTTGCCGTTATTCTGGCAGTACTCTGTACCATGTCTCTCACACTACCGCCCAAAGGCACAAACGATGCCATGAGATCAACCGCCAGCAATGCACCGCCGACAATGGACTTGGACACCTCCTTGTCAGCATAGCGGATGTCATTCACCAAAACGTAGGTGTGATTAAGCAGTTCCTCACCGGCATCTGCCAGAATGGCCGTCCCACGAGCCGACTGTCGCGCCTTCTTGACATCTTGGATAGCGGCATCGTAGAGTCCACGCTCCATCACCAGATTCATATCCATGGCTCCCGTCTTGGCATCACGGTCAAACCATTTCTCCACCATCCGTCGGGCAATCTTGTTTCGGTCGAGCACTTGGGTGATAGCATCCTTATAGGCACCCTCCAGTTCCTCTTTCGTCAGTTTTTTCATCACAGGCGAAGGAAAGACGGTCAACTTTAAGTTGTGATTGTTGTACTTCTCCGGGACAGGGATGGAACGGAAAGCATCGATAATCTCATTACAGAACTCCTTCTCCGGATGCTTCAGCATCAGTGAATAGAGCGAACTGCGGTGATATTTCTCCAGTTCGGGTTGTTGGGCCATTGCGGTATGGGTCACGGCTGCTGCCACTAACACCAGGAGGATGCGGATGTACTTCATAGGCTAAAATCTGCGGAATGCTCTTGCCACCATGTATTTTCCGACACGCAGCGGACTGCGCTTACGGAAGGACCAGGTGTTCTTATTTCGGTTGAATGAAAAAACATAGACTTTACCGTCTGTATTGATGGTGGAGGTGAATACGCCATTGATGAATGAGATACCCCCGGCATCCAGCATCTTATTGTTGATCTGCTTGTAATAGGGCCGCTCGTTGTCAAGAGCCTGTTCCGTCTCGTCGTCGATGTCCCAGTCCATGTCCTGCTCATTACCCACCCAAAAGTTGATGAACCCTTCGAGTTCCTTCACCGACGGGATATACCAGTCAGGGCCTAACTTCTGGCACCACTCAAAGGCGGGGAAGTCACTCATGGGGATACCTTCTTTCTCAGCAAAAGCACAAAGGACCTGCATGTTGGCGAGACCGTCGCTATCATCATTCATGGCAGGCAGGTCGTCATCAACCTTCTTGTTCTTACACCAGGCATCATCGACACCACGTAAGGCCTTGATGCCCATAGCACAGCCATGCTCGCCCGTCTCGTCAACTTGCCATACGATGGCCTTGACACCATCAATTTCTATAATGTCACCCTTCTTGACATCCGAGAATTGTGCATGCGCCATGAGCCAGCAGGCACAAAGGGTTAATATCAAACAGCCTCTTTTCATACGCTTAGAACTTATGGACAGCACGATTGCCAACGATATTCAGGAATTTGCCACCCATCTGCGATTTCATCCAGGGTTTCAAGGTATATTTCCCTTTTGGACCACCACCAAGAAGTGTTCCACTGGTCACCATACTGGCTGTACTCTCATCGAAGTTCATGACATAGACCCATCCGTTTTCGGTCTCAGTGGAAGAGAAATAGAGATAGGGTGATTTTGTAAAACTATCATAGACACCATCTCCCCCGGCATCCTTCAACATCTTGTTGACCTTCTTGGCATTCTTATGGTTGTATTTCAGACCTTCACCATTGATGAAACTGATAAGTGCCGTCAGTTCATCGTTGGCTGGCGGATACCAACCTTCTCCCAGACTATGGCACCAATTGAAGTAGGGAAAGTCTTCCCATTGTTGTTTGTTTTCCTTGATGTATGCTTCGATGGCAGCTAGATTCTTCGCCCCGTCATCCTCATAGAAGGCATTTGTCTCAAATTTAGCCTCCTTGTCGGCCAGCCAACTCTCCTTACATTTCTCAATAGTCATCACCAAACCGTGCTCTTTGGTTTTATCCAACAGGAACACCATGCCCTTCACGCCATTGAACTCCATTATATCACCCAGTTTATGTTGGGATTTTGCGCCAACAGCCATTGTCAGGCAGAAGAGTGCCATCAGATACCTATTAATCATAGTAGTCAATATTTATTTTGTTCCTAATATTAAAGTCGCCTTTCCGAGTCCGTTGGTCTCGATTTTAGAGGTTATCTTATAGGGTGCTGCATTCAGCATCTTGCGTAAGCCGCTAATGAACTGGCGGGCATCAAGAGGCGTGCCATTGTTGGCATAAAGGGCGATACGCACCTGCTCGTAATCCATTGTCGTGTCGTCGGCATTGCTCAGGCTGTAATGGTGCTCCACCGTGTTTTGTGCCATCCACTCGTTGATGATGTCCGTCAATTCCTCCCCTTCATATTCCTGACTGAAATTGGTGCCGTTTTGTGCCCTGATGGCGATGCTTATCTCACGTCCGTTCTTCAACAGATCGTCAAAATGGGCCTGTAGTTGGTCGGCAAAGTTGTCCATACGTTCCAGGACGGCCTCTTCAATCAATATGGGGAGTTCTGCAGAGAAGGAGGGCTGTCCCGTGCCACTTCCTGCCGCCACCTGTTTCTGGGTATAGGCATCGACGCCACGCAGGGTGTAAGTGACCGATTGCTTTGGTCCCGTCTTGTTGACTTTCCATCCCACCTCCATCAGGATGTCGGCACGCACTTGGGCGATATTCTTCAGTGACTGTGACATATCCTTCAACGGGAAACCTCGGTCAGACATTAGTTCCCCGATTTTTGCAACGACACTGAACAGATCCTGACTGCCCTGCCAGGCTTTCTCGTAGTCTGGCACTTGTTTGCCGTTTTCTGTTTTCATAAATCCATTGGCAGCACACCAGGAGTCGGCAGGAATCACCATCAGGGTGGGTATGTCTCTCAATGCACCTTGCTGTGTCAGATCCTTGCGGAGTTGATCCTTACTGACGCTGACGATGGCACTCACCTTATAGTTTTCCCCAGATTTAATCACTGAACGGGAATCCGTCTCGGTTGTGGCATACGACTGATATTGCTGTTGGAAGAAACCATTATAAAAGTCGGCATGTTGCTGTTCACTGGTAGCACTACCAGCCATGGGACGCTGATGTTGGCGATCGCCTTGGAATCCGCGGAACAGGACACCATGGATAGCACATTTTGCCAGGTCTTCGTCCTTGGCATCTTCTGGTTTCTTGGCCGTCATCGTCACCTTAACAAGATAGGTGCCTTGGATACCCGTTCCTGCCCCTTCTATGGAATAAGTGGGTATTACATATTCAATTTTTCCAGAGGATACGGTAGTAGCAACCGATGGACTCGGCTCTGAAGGTTTGTTAATCTGAGGGGCATCTTTCTTGGCAAGAGGCTGTTCTTTGGGCTTTGTTGGCGTCAGAGTCTCGAATTTCTTGGCAGCACGTTCTGCCAGTTTCCAATTGCGCCAGGCGGTATTGTCAGAGGCAGCCGCTACTGTGGGTGTCTGACTTTTGTCATTCTCCAAAATTGAGTTTTGTCGGACTTGCTTGGTGACATAGTCGGAGAGTTCACCTAACGTGGCACTGCCGCCTGTCTGATTCAGTTTGTCGAGTACGAAATAGGTGAACATGCCGTGCTGATGTCCTTTGTAGGGATAGGCTGTTTCGTTACCTTGTGCTGCCGAGAAAACCACTAAGTTTCCCTTGACGGGTTCGTCTTTGACTTTGATGGCAACACCTCGGCTTTCTGACAGCATGGTGCCGTCGCGCTTTGCGCCGCTGAAACAGGCATCTAAGAATACAAAGGTGCGCTGCGATTTCATGTCGTTCAGACGACTGTACAATTTCTTGGTGCTCAGTCCACTGTTAGGATCTGTACTGTATCCGTCGACAGGCAACAGATAAGCCTCCTTGCTACCTTCATCGGGCATGCCGTGACCACTATAATAAACAATGGCCTGTGCTTCTCCTTCGTGGGCCAGCACCACTTTTGTGAGCCAGTCGAGTTCATGGTTCATGTCATTCAACGAGGCATCAGCCAGTCGCCTGATGTTCTTGGCAGGCACACCTAATGCCTTTTCGCAATAGACGGCAAAAATCTCTCCGTCGTTGAGTGCGAAGGGTACGGATTGCTCATGCTTATAATTCTCATTGGCTATTACTAAGACAAACATTTTGTCATTGGTTACGGAATTGACAGGGATACGTGTATCCACATCGTCTGCTGCCCATATCTGACAATTAAGCATTAGGAAAAAAAGAAATAAAGTCCGTCTCATAAGATCGTTTTTTGTTATAAAATCCATATAAATCCATTTTGATTGCAAAAATAAGCATATTTTTCGAAAAAACAAAAAAAAGTGCAAATTGTTTTGTAATCACGGCAAAAAACATTAATTTTGCAAGCAAAATTTGTAAATTGTAAATTGTCAAACAGAAAATTATGTATGTACGTATGACTGCCGCAGAGGCTGCGGCACTGATTAAGAATGGCGACCATATCGCCATGAGTGGTTTCACACCAGCAGGTGTGGCCAAGGCAACAACCAAAGAGTTAGCAAAGATCGCTGTCGCCGAGCATGAGGCTGGCCGCGAGTTTAAGGTGGCAATCTTCACAGGTGCCTCCACAGGACAGAGTACCGATGGTGACCTGGCAAACGCCCAGGCTATCCTCTACCGTGCCCCCTATACCACGAATCCTGATTTCCGTAAGCATGTGAATGCTGGTGAGATCCCCTACAACGACCTGCACCTGAGTCACATGGCACAGGAGTTGCGTTATGGTTTCTATGGTGATGTGGATTGGGCTATCCTCGAAGTGTGCGACATCGAGGAGGTGGGCAACGACTATCACGTCTATCTGACCGCTGCCGGTGGTATCTCCCCGACGGCTGCCCGTCTCGCCAAGCATGTCATCCTGGAACTCAACAGTTTCCATAACCCCAATGCAAAGTATATCCATGACGTCTATGAGCCGTTGGATCCCCCTTACCGTAAGCCCATCCCCATCTTCAACGTGAGCGACCGTATCGGTGTGCCTTACGTGAGTATTCCCAAGGAGAAGGTGGTGGGTGTCGTGGAGTGTAACATCCCCGACGAGGCCCGTGCCTTCAAGGATTCTGACCCTGTAACAGATAAGATTGGCTATCTGACTGCTGAGTTCCTGGTTGACGAACTGCACAAGGGCCGCATCCCCAAGGAGTTCCTGCCCCTGCAGAGTGGTGTGGGCTCGACAGCAAACGCCATCCTCGGAGCACTGGGTGAGGACAAGCACGTGCCCGACTTCAATATCTATACCGAGGTGTTGCAGGATGCCGTTGTCGGTATGATGATGAATGGTCGTGTGAAGGATGCTTCGGCCTGCTCACTGACTGTCTCGAACGAGTGTCTGAAACAGGTCTATGACAACATGGACTACTTCAAGGATCACCTGACCCTGCGTCAGAGTGAGATATCCAACCATCCTGCTGTGATCCGTCGTCTGGGTGTCATCGCCATCAACACCGCCATTGAGGTGGATATCTATGGTAATGCCAACTCGACCCATATCAGCGGCACAAAGATGATGAACGGTATCGGCGGTTCGGGTGACTTCATCCGTAACGCGTACCTATCTATATTTACATGTCCTTCTGTGGCCAAGGGCGGCTGCATCTCCAGTGTGGTACCCTTCGTGACCCACCAGGATTCTTCGGAGCACGACGTGAATGTCATCGTGACGGAGCAGGGTGTGGCCGACCTGCGTGGCAAGAGCCCGATGCAGCGTGCACAGACCATCATCGAGAACTGTGCGCATCCCGACTACAAGCAACTGCTTTGGGACTACCTGAAACTCGGAACCGGTGGTCATACGCACCACTGTCTCACTGCTGCCTTCGCCATGCACGACACGCTGGCTCGCAAGGGCGACATGAAACTGACGGACTTCTCAGAGTACGTGAAGTAGTTTATGGTTTATAGTTTATAGTTTATAGTTGAATACTCCATCGGCGGAAAGGCTTGCAGGGTAATCATCTATAAACTATAAACATTAAACTCTAAACCTTTAAATAATGAAACTAAAAACCAACACCGGTCTGATAATAATCATCGCTGCAGCGATTCTGATGCAGGGAATATTGGCTGTGCAATATTATTATACGCGCAGTCTTCTGGTCGATGAGTTGGAGAAACGGGCTGAGTCGGAAATCACGACAAAAGCCGTTATCGTGAAAAATACACTGAACCTGGCAGAGAACTCGCTGAACGGTCATCTCTGGGACTTGAAACGGAATCTGTTACATCCGGACTCTACGTATAATGTGATGGAGTTAGTACTCAAATCACATCCCAACCTGACGGGCTGCTGGGTGGCCTATGTACCTAACTTTTTCCCTGAAAAAGGACGCCTGTTCGAGCCTTTCGTCTGGTGGGATCATGGTGAGATTAAGCACGCAGAGGTTGCAGCCGAGGGTCGCGACTATACCGAAAACCGTTACTACAAGGCGGTCTATGCGTCAGATATTCCGATGTGGACGGACCTTTATGAGGATATTGTTTCTGGCCTGAACCTGGTGACTTATATCCTCCCCATCCATGATAGTAAAGGGGATATCGTGGCGATGTTCGGTTTGGATATGTCAACAGAACAGTTGGGCGATACGCTCAACTACCGTCATATCTATCCCTCGTCATACAATTTCCTGCTGACGGAGAAAGGTCAGTTGCTTGCAGGTCCGAGACACATGCAGGAGAAGAAAGTAGCGGAGATGGAGCATATCATCAGTCAGATCAATGACAGTACGGTGGAGAAGTCGCTCAGTAACAGCGGTCGAAGCAAAGTCTTCCGCATTCAAGATGCCGATGGCGACGAGGGTATGGTGTTGTATGCTCCTTTCAAAGGACAGCCCAAATGGCAGATTGCCGTCGTGTGCTACGATAAGGAGGTTTTTGCAAAACTATTAAAGATGCGCCGTACCATCGGCATCCTGATGCTGTTGGGTCTCTTGGTGCTGGGGCTGATCATCGCCCGTTTTGCCAAGAATGACCGAAATCTTCAGAAGGCTAAAATGGAACAGGAGCGTATCGGGAGTGAACTGCGTATTGCGAGGAACATCCAGATGCAGATGCTGCCCAAGGTCTCTATGCCCTGTTCCGACCGTCAAGACATCGACATCTTCGGCTCATTGTATCCTGCCAAGGAGGTGGGTGGCGACCTCTATGATTTTTTCCTGCGCGATGAGAAGTTGTTCTTTTGTATCGGCGATGTCAGCGGAAAGGGTGTGCCCTCTGCGATGCTGATGGCTGTCGTCCATTCGCTGTTTCGTTCTGCCTCAGTCCACGAGACCAATCCGTCGCGCATCATGCAGCATCTCAATGAGATGTCGTGCGAGGGCAACGAGTCGAATATGTTCGTCACCCTGTTCCTCGGCGTTCTCGACCTGCCAACGGGCCATCTGCGCTATTGTAATGCCGGCCATGACAAGCCTTTGCTGGTGGGTGATACGGTCATGGAACTGCCTGCCAAGGCCAATCTGCCAATCGGTCTCTTTACCGACATACGATATGAGATTCAAGAGTATCAGTTGGAGCCCATGACCACCATCTTCCTTTATACCGATGGCTTGACAGAGGCCAAGAATAATCTTCACAAACTGTTCGGACAGGCAAGGGTGAAAGAGACACTAAGTAGCGGTAAGACTTTAACACCCCAGGCGTTGGTAGAACAGATGAAGGAAGAGGTACATAGGTTTATGGAAGATGCTCAGCAGAGCGACGACCTGACAATGCTTGCCATCCGTTATACGCCGAAACAGCAGGAGGAGGTTCTCAGTGAGACGCTGACGCTGAAGAACAATCCCCGGCAAATCAGTCTGCTCAGCAGTTTCGTAAAGGATGTCTTAGGGCGTTTGTTCAAGGAGACAGGGAGAGAAGGAGAGAAGGATACAGAAAGACTGGCCAAGGAGATCAGGCTTGGCGTGGAGGAGGCTGTGGTGAATGTGATAGACTATGCTTATCCCGCAGGAACAGAGGGTGACATCACCGTCTATGTCAGTTCGGATGGTCAGGAGGTGAAATTCGTTATCAGTGATACCGGCATCCCCTTCGATCCGACGGAGGTAGATCAGACAGATACCACGCTGTCGATAGATGAGCGTCCCGTAGGCGGACTGGGCATCCATCTGGTCCGTCAGTTAATGGACAGCATCAACTATGAGCGTATGAATGGAAAGAACGTATTAACATTAAAAAAGAAATATGATGGTAACAAAAATTGAAGAAATCGATGGCAAATACATTGTCACGTTAGAAGGAGAAATGGATACCGCTGCTGCCGAAGAAGCAGAGGAGGTTCTGAAACCGCTTTATAATAGTGGGGGTAAGGACGTCATCATTGACTGTAGTAAACTGGAATATATAGCATCCAGTGGCCTGCGCATTCTTATTCTTATCCTGAAAGGGGCTAAGGCCTGCGGAAGCAAGGTCACGCTGAAGCATGTCAATGACGACATCTTGAACGTGTTGAGGCTGACTGGTTTTACCAGCATCTTCAACTTTGAGTGATGCCTTATGACGAGCCGGACACGATCCTTCAGGATTCTCGTTACAGTGGGAATGCTGATGCTGTCGATAGGTGCTGCTGCACAGGATGAAAGTCAGACAGAACTCAACCAGTTGGAATTAGGTCTGCAGTTGCTCTCTCGTGGCGAGTTGCGCAACGGCGGCATGACATCCGATCCTGAAAACCCAACATCCGAGGACAGGTCTGCTTTCGTCCTCGACCGCGAGCGACTGGTGGTTGGCTATCAGCGTGACTTCTTGGAAGTCAAGACCACCCTCCAGCATGTTGGCACGTGGGGAAAGGAATCATCCGCCAATGTCACCGTCTACGAGGCATGGGCCAAACTCGCTGCCAAGAACGGTCTCTTCGCCCAGTTGGGTAGGTTGGCCCTGAAATACGACGACGAGCGTATCGTTGGTCCCGACGACTGGTCGGTGGCCGCCATGACGCATGATGCCTTGCGTCTGGGTTACGAGGGGCATGGTCATAAGGTGCATGCCATTCTTGCCTACAATCAGAACATGCGCGTCCTTGATGAGCCGGGCTCTTATTATGTGCCGGGTGCTCGTCCCTACAAGACCATGCATACCCTGTGGTATCACTATGATGTGCCTAAGATTCCGTTAGGGGCCTCGCTGCTATTCATGAACATCGGTATGCAGGCTGGCGAAAAGGACGGTCAATTTGAAAATGCACCCCACACAGAGTGGCAATTGGTGTATGGCGGTTATATAAAGTACGCACCTCCTCACTTCACTGTTGAGGGCTCTTATTACCGTCAGGCAGGTCACGACGAATATATGGCAAAACTCGATGCCTGGATGGCCGCTGTTAAGGCCGAATGGCAGCCCAATGATATGTGGTCGGTGCAGTCTGGCTACGACTATCTGAGTGGTGATGACTACGTGTCTGTCGTTATGAAAGGCGGTTTGGGTATGCCCCGTCACGAGGTGAACAAGGGCTTCAATCCTGTTTATGGTTCCCACCATAAGTTCTATGGTGCTATGGACTTCTTCTATCTCAGCACCTATGTCAACGGTTTTACGCCTGGAATGCAGAATGCCTACATTGGTGGAACGTATAGACCATTGAAAAATTTGAGTCTGGGTGCCACCTATCATTATCTGGCCACAGGTACCGAATTAACTGACTTGGACAGAACACTCGGACATGAAATCGAGTTGGAAGCCTCTTATAATCTGGCTCGGGATATCAGCCTGTCTGCCGGCTTCTCTTATATGACGGGCACTGAGACTATGGAGCGTCTGAAGCGTGCCAGTGGCGACGGTAGTCTGCGTTGGGCGTGGCTTTCGCTGAACATTACTCCGCGCCTGTTCCTCACGAAATGGTGATGGCATAGGGCCTTTTTAGCAAAAAAAGAACGATTTGTTTTGCATTTCGCCTATTTATTTGTACCTTTGTCGCCCAAAATCATTAAGTATATGGAATCAAGACTTGTTATTTACAATACCCTTACACGCCAGAAGGAACGTTTTGAGCCGCTGCACGCTCCCAATGTGGGTATGTATGTGTGTGGTCCTACGGTCTATGGCGATCCCCATCTGGGGCACGCCCGTCCTGCGATTACGTTCGATCTGGTGTTCCGCTATCTGAAACACCTGGGCTATAAGGTAAGGTATGTGCGTAACATCACCGATGTAGGGCATTTGGAACATGATGCCGACGAGGGTGAGGACAAGATTGCCAAGAAGGCCCGTCTGGAACAGTTGGAGCCGATGGAGATTGCCCAGTACTATACCAACCGCTACCATCAGGCGATGGATGCGCTGGGGGTGTTGCGTCCCTCTATCGAACCGCATGCCACAGGCCATATCATCGAACAACAGCAACTGGTGCAGCAGATCCTCGACAATGGCTTTGCCTACGAAAGTAACGGAAGTATCTACTTCGATATCGAGGCCTACAATAAGAAATATCAATATGGTATCCTCTCTGGTCGTAGCCTTGAGAATATCAAGGATGCCTCTCGTGAAAATCTCGACGGGGTAGGCGAGAAGCGTAACCAGGCCGACTTCGCTTTGTGGAAGAAGGCACAGCCTGAACACATCATGCGCTGGCCCTCACCGTGGAGCGACGGCTTCCCTGGCTGGCACTGCGAGTGTACCGCCATGGGTCGCAAGTATTTAGGTGAGGAGTTTGATATTCACGGTGGTGGTATGGATCTCGTGTTCCCCCACCATGAGTGTGAGATTGCCCAGGCTCAGGCCTCGATGGGTCACCCTGCTGTGAAGTACTGGATGCACAACAATATGCTGACCATCAATGGCCAGAAGATGGGGAAGTCGTACAACAACTTCATCACGCTGGAGCAGTTCTTTACGGGCAACCATCCCTTGTTGGAGAAGGCCTACTCGCCCATGACGATCCGTTTCTTCGTATTGAGTGCCCACTATCGTGGCACGGTGGACTTCTCGAACGAGGCCCTTGTGGCTGCTGAGAAGGGCTTGGAGAAACTGATGAATGCCATCAGCGACTTGGAGCGTGTTCAGGTGTCGGACAAGTGTGATGCCGAGACTGAGAAGATTGTGAAGGCTCTCCGTCAGAAGTGCTATGACGCGATGAATGATGACTTTGCCACGCCTCAGGTCATCAGTAACCTCTTTGAGGCCTGCACCGTCATCAATAAACTGGTGAATCACAAGGCTACCATCTGTGCCGACTGCTTGAAGGAACTCTCCGAGACGATGCGTATCTTTGCTTTCGACATTTTAGGATTGAAGGCAGAGAAGAGTGGCTCTAACGATAGTCGTGAGGAGGCTTTCGGAAAGGTGGTCGATATGGTGCTTGAACTCCGTGCCAAGGCGAAGGCGGATAAGGACTGGGCTACCAGTGACAAGATCCGCGACGAACTGGCTGCGGCAGGCTTCGAGGTGAAGGACACGAAAGACGGTGTCACATGGAAACTTAATAAGTGAATAGTGAGCCTACGGTCTGCCGTAGGCTTTTTTTGTCATGACGACTGAAATTGTGTGCTTTCTGAAATCACTGAAAGACACATATTCCAGTCCCTTGTAAGGGCCGTCCGTGCCCCATGAGTTCTTCATGATGAAATATTTCTTTCCTTCATCATCGTGCGCAATACCGACAATAGCCATCCCGTGACCTTCGTCGCACCAGCACACCCCATGATGCTGGCGTACGGCCCGTTCAGTCTTGGCAAACAGCGAGTCCATGGGGATGTTCAGGTAGCGGTCGTGCAACCAGTTGTCATCTGTCTCCAGTTCCGACTCCGTATAGTAAGGTTTCTTAGGGGTACACATCAGTTGCAGATACTCCCCAGGTGCACACACGCTGCGGGCAAACTCCTGTGGTGTATATTCCGCTCCCAGCATAAACACAAACCTTGGGGCTGGTGTGTCTATGGTCCGCATGGCGTCGTAGCCACAGATACCGTATTTCTCCATCAGACGGAGTAGGGTGGCAGCCTCGCCCCGTTTGTTTTTGGGTGCCTCTGGCTCCTGTTCCATCATTTTTTCAATATAATAAGGTGAGAGGTTCACCGAGTCGCCCCAGGCCAGGTGCTCCGTCTCGATGGTGGCGAGCATGGCGTATATCCAACACGTTTCACTGTCGCCCTGATCCTTCACGGGGGTCATGCGATTGAGTACCTCGTTGGTATAGTGCTTTGGCTCCTTCTGGGCACAGCCTGTCAATAGTGCCAGAATGGTCATCAAATAGGCAATATGTTTCATATTGGGGGCAAAAGTAATAAAAATCTGTGATAATATGTGATAATCTGTGGCTTTTTTTATATCTTTGCACTCGAAATGAAGATCGAAGACTTTGAGATCATGGCGCCTGTGGGTTCGCGCGAGTCGTTGGCAGCAGCCATTCAGGCTGGGGCCGACAGCATCTATTTCGGTATCGAGAAACTGAACATGCGGGCGCACTCTGCCTCTACGTTCACCATCGACGACCTGCGTGACATCGCCCGTCAGTGCGATGAACATGGTATCAAGAGTTATCTCACCGTCAACACCATCATTTACGGCGAGGACATCCCCCTGATGCACCAGATTATCGATGCTGCCCATGAGGCCGGCATCTCCGCCGTTATCGCCTCTGACGTGGCCGTGATGACCTATTGTAATCGGGTAGGGCAGGAGGTACACCTCTCCACCCAGTTGAACATCTCGAACATCGAGGCGCTGCGCTTCTATGCCCAGTTTGCCGATGTCGTGGTGTTGGCCCGTGAGTTGAACATGGATCAGGTGGCGGACATCTACCGTCAGGTGGAGGCCGAGCATATCTGCGGCCCCTCGGGCGAACAGGTGCGTATCGAGATGTTTTGTCACGGGGCTCTCTGCATGGCCATCAGCGGCAAGTGCTATATGTCGCTCCATGCCGCTAACCGCTCCGCCAACCGTGGGGAGTGCATCCAGATCTGTCGACGTTCCTATACCGCTACGGACAATGAGACAGGCTATCAACTCGCCATCGACAACAAATACATCATGTCGCCCAAGGATCTGAAAACCGTCCGTTTCATCGACAAGATGATGCATGCGGGTGTGCGCGTCTTTAAGATTGAGGGACGTGCCAGAGGGCCTGAGTATGTCTATACCGTCGTGAAGTGCTACAAGGAGGCTATCCAGGCGGTGCTTGACGACACCTTCACGGAAGAGAAGAAGGATGAATGGGATAAGCGCCTTGCCACCGTCTTCAACCGAGGTTTCTGGGACGGCTACTATCAGGGTCAACTCATGGGTGAGTGGAACAAGAATTACGGTTCCAATGCCACCGAGCGTAAGGTCTATATCGGAAAGGGCGTGAAATACTTCTCCAAACTCGGTGTGGCGGAGTTCACCGTAGAGGCTACCACCTTCAAGGTGGGCGACAAGATGCTTATCACGGGTCCCACCACAGGGGTCATCTATGTCACTGCTGATGAGATCCATGATGACTATGGCCCTGTCGAGGTGGCTCAGCAAGGCACCAAGGTGTCCATCGCCGTGCCCACCAAGGTCCGTCCCAGTGACAAACTCTTCAAACTTATAGATATTGAGAAAAATGGAAAAGAAGCAAAAATCCCTTATTGAAAGGCTCATGGGCAGGCTCCTGGTCTGTATGATTATCATCGTCCTTGGTATTTCATGTATCCTGTTCTATTTTGAGAAACAGGCCACGCGCCAGTTCTATTCCGAGATATACCACAACAAGATGCTCTTCACCAAAGAGTACGCCCGGCGCGTGATATCCGATGTCTATGTGGCAGTGACGAACAACCTCTATTATCTGGAACATTCATTGGACGATCCCGATATTCATAAGGCTGCTATGGAACGAATCGTGAAAAGCGGTACACGCATCCGTAGTTGTGGTCTCAGTTTTGTGAAGGACTACTATCCTCAAAAAGGCCATCTGTTCTGTCCCCTTGCCTGGCGAGACCCAGCCTATCCGGATGAGGTCTTTTCGCAAAACAAGGACGATGACGATTATGATTATTCCACGAGCAACTGGTTCCAGGATGTCGTCGAGAGCGATTCTGCCAGATGGTCGGAGCCTTTCTATGACGGTTATGATGAATCGACGCCACTGTCATCCTATATGGTACCTATTCACGATCAGACTGGGCGTGTCGTAGCCGTGCTCAACGCAGACATCTCGTTGGATTGGTTCTCTAATAAGTTGACCAGGGCAGACTCCATTATCAACGAGAGTAAGATGCTGATGGCCAACAAGTTTAATGTTAAGTCAAAAAGTTTTATCATCAACCACGACGGCACCTATATTACCCATTCAGATGAGAAGCATATCTTGAAGGATAATTTCTTCCGCCAGTTGGAGGCATGCGACGGAAGTAATCGGGAAGGGGTGGTCATCAAGATCTTAAATGGTGATGAGGACAAAAAAAGCCCGGAGAAGTTCCTTGTTGGCGGTACGGAATGCTATCTGTTCTATATGCCCGTGAAGTATACCCAATGGATATTGGTGACCGTTGTGCCGTGTGAGGCTGTTGATATGCTGTGCTATCTCAATGGTGCTACGGTGTTTCTCATTGTCCTGTTGCCCCTGCTGCTCTTTGCCTTTGTGGGCTATTATTACATGAAAAAGGCCATCGCCGCCTCTGCCAAGGATTGTTCCAACGACGAACGCTAAAAAAATCCCCCTAATCTATACAACCTACAAAGAAATTTACTATCTTTGCAAGCAAAATGACGACAAGAATGACGATCAACGAGATACAGGACGAGATTATAGAGGTGTTCGCCTTCAATCCCGTCTGGTGGCACTGTCTCGTATTCGTTGTGGCAGGCATCCTCGGCACCAGTCGTATGATTCTCCGTCAGCACACGCTGTTGCAGGTGGTGGTCGGTTTCTTAGTGGGCATTGTCTGCGCC
>JAGCRH010000036.1 GCA_017964785.1 Prevotella sp. | reverse complement strand
GAAATCAATCGAAGCATTACAGTTCTTCGTAACAGGCCTCTCAGAGGGCGCATTCGTACACAAGGTACAGGGACAGATTTTCAAGGCTCAGGGCTTTACGAAACTGGGCGAAAAGTACATCGGCCACTACACGGAGGAGATGGAATGGGTGGAGAAGTTCATCGACCGCATCCTCGACCTGGGTGGCGAGGTAAAGGTGGAGAAGCACGAGGCACGCGCACTCTGCTACGACCCCGTGGAGTACATCAAGGAGGACCTGAAGATTCAGGAGCCGGGCGTGGAGTTGCTGCGCAAGTGCATGGGCTCAGTCTGTGAGGACTATCTTACTTTCGACATCTTAAAAGACTATCTGGCCGATGAGGAAGAAGACCTCTACTGGAGTCAGGGCGCAGTCGAGATGATCGAGAAGATTGGCGCGCAGAACTGGCTGATAATGCAGATGTAATTCATTGAACATTGTAATTATGAAGGAGAAGGTATTACAGGCCATGCGTGAGTTCGGTGCTCCCGTTAACGCTGGCAAGATTGCGGAGATTACAGGTATCGACCGCAAAGAGGTTGACAAGGCTTTTGCTGAGTTGAAGAAGGAGGGTGCCATCGTGTCGCCCGTTCGCTGCAAGTGGCAGCCGGCAAAGTGATTAAAAGGGGAGCCTCGGCTCTCCTTTTACATTTAATTTGATTTGAGTATTGTATAACTCAAGAAAAAGTATTAATTTTGCACCCGATGACGACGACATTGATCATAGGACTACTGATTCCGTTGCTGGGCACGATGCTCGGCTCGGCTTTCGTGTTCTTTATGAAGGACGAGATGTCTGCGCGATTGCAGAAGTCGCTATTGGGTTTCGCATCTGGTGTGATGGTGGCGGCGTCAGTATGGTCGCTACTGATTCCTGCAATGGAGATGGAAGTTAATAGCGGCAAATGGAGTGTGATGCCTGCTGCTGTGGGATTCCTGTTAGGCATGGGATTCCTGTTACTCATCGACGAACTGACGCCACACCTGCATATCGGTACGGACAAGCCAGAGGGAATGCGCTCACATCTGTCGAAGACTGCGATGCTGGCTCTTGCCGTTACTATCCACAACCTGCCAGAAGGTATGGCTGTGGGTGTGGTGTTTGCAGGAGCCGATAGTGGAGCGACGAACATTTCATTAGCCAGTGCCGTCGCCGTATCATTGGGTATCGCCATTCAAAATGTCCCTGAGGGAGCCATCATCTCCATGCCGATGCGTGCAGCAGGCAATTCCAAGTGGAAGTCATTTCTCATCGGCTCACTCAGCGGTGCCGTAGAACCCGTCGGAGCCGTAGCCGTCCTATTGCTCGCCTCATTACTCATGCCCGTCCTTCCCTACATGCTCGCTTTTGCCGCAGGAGCCATGTTCTATGTCGTGGTTGAGGAACTCATCCCCGAAGCCTCCGGTGGTCAGCACTCTAATCTCAGCACCATTGGCTTTGCCGTCGGCTTCGTCCTGATGATGGTGCTCGATGTGGTAATGGGGTAATTTCGTACATTCGACACCAAAATAGCAAATATGAAACATATACAGTATCAGACACAGGGAACCTGTTCGCAAATGATTGAAGTGTCAGCTGACGAGAACGACATCATTCAGGATGTGTATTTCGAGGGCGGTTGCAATGGTAATCTTCAAGGAATCTGTCAACTTGTGAGGGGACAACGGATTGATGATGTCATCCGGAAACTCAACGGCATCCGCTGCGGCTTCAAACAAACCTCCTGCCCAGACCAACTATGCCGTGCACTCGAACAACTGAAACAGATGTAACAGCAAGATGAAAAAGATGATAGTTTTGCTGCTGACAGTCGTGTCGCTGTCGGTTAGTTCAAACAGTTTTAATGGTCCTGTACCGACGGAGAATCAGTTGCGCTGGCAGGATATGGAGATGTATGCGTTTATCCACTACTCACTGAACACGTACACTGACCAAGAATGGGGCTTCGGCAATGAAGATCCGCAATTGTTCAATCCCTCGGATCTCGACTGTCGACAATGGGCGAGGGTGTGTAAACAGGCGGGCATGAAGGGTATCATCTTCACCGCCAAACACCACTGCGGTTTCTGTATGTGGCCCTCAGCCTATACGGAGTACAGCGTAAAGAACTCACCGTGGAAACAGGGCAAAGGCGATGTCGTACGCGAACTCGCCGACGCTTGTCGTGAGGAGGGACTGAAATTTGCCGTCTACCTCTCGCCCTGGGATCGTAACCATAAGGACTATGGCAAGCCGGAATACGTGACCTATTTCCGCAACCAACTGCGCGAACTGCTCACCCAATACGGCGATATCTTCGAGGTGTGGTTCGACGGGGCCAACGGCGGCGACGGCTGGTACGGCGGGGCGAACGAGACGCGCCGCATCGACGGCAAGACCTACTACGGCTGGGCCGAGACGTTCAAGATGATCCGTGAGTTGCAACCCAATGCTGTGATCTGGAACGATGGCGGCGACCGTGGCGACCTGCGCTGGGTGGGAACCGAGGCTGGTAACGTGGGCGAGACGAATTGGAGCACAATGCCGAGCAAGGGCGACACACCCTATCAGATGTTGCACTACGGTGTGGAAGACGGCGATGTGTGGTGTCCCGGTGAGACGAATACGAGCATCCGTCCGGGGTGGTTCTACCACGAAACAGAGAATGAACATGTGAAGAGTCTGTCGAAACTGATGGACACCTATTATAAATCGGTGGGGCGTAACTCCACGCTGCTGCTGAATTTCCCTATTGCGCCCAACGGTCGTATCCATCCCAATGACAGTCTGCGAGGCATCGCCTTTAAGCAGATGATCGATGAAGTATTTAAGGAGAATTTGGCCACCAAAGCAAGAGTCACCCTTAAAGGCGATGTAACCACCATTGACTTCGGCAAACCCACCGCCTTCAACCGCTTCCTTGCTGAGGAGGATATTGCCAACGGTCAGCGGGTGAAGAAATTCACGCTCGAAGCCTTCGTCGATGGGAAGTGGCTGCCACTCAAAGATGCCCTCGTGGAAGATGGCAAAGACGGTCTGACCACCATCGGGCATCGTCGCATCATCTGCTTCCCAACAGTAAAGGCGACGAAACTACGTTTTACTATTACCAGTTATAAGGCCGAGCCTATCATCAAGCGCCTTGGCATCTATCTGGCTCCTGAGTTAACGGCCGATATTCCTAATAGCGGCGAGAAGAAATCCTCCGCCCTGCATATATTCTTCGGTTCACCCAAGCAGATGTTCATCGACTGGGACACCGACCAGACCTTCACCACCTTCCGCTACCTGCCGCCGCAGGATACCAAGGACGGTATCATCACACATTACACTCTCTGGGGCTCCACCAACTGGAACGACTGGACCAAACTGGCCTCAGGCGAGTTCTCGAACATCGTGAACAATCCCATCTGGCAGACCATTAAGTTCAACCCCGCCAAAGTCCGCGTCCTCCGCTTTGAGGCTGACCGTCTCGCCAGCGGCGAAAGGATGGGCTACGGAGATATTGAAATAAAGTAATATGAAAAGGTTTATCATTATATTGGCCTCGATGCTGGCGATAACGGAACAGGCACAAGTCCACGACTGGGAGAATCCCGCCGTGCTGGGTATCAATAAACTGCCGTATCATGCAACGCTACAACTGCCGTCAAAGGAAAAGGAGTGTAAGGAAATCGTAAGCCTCGACGGACAGTGGCTCTTCCATTGGAGCCGTAACCCGGAGGAAAGGCCGATTGATTTCTACCGCGAGGATTATGATGTGAGCCAGTGGGGAACAATCACCGTACCCGGCAACTGGCAGACGCAGGGCTATGGTACACCGATTTATATTAATATCAACTACCCGTTCGTCAGAAACCGCCCCAGCGTGACCTCTGAACCCCCGAAGGACTGGACGGCCTACGAGAACCGCAACCCCGTGGGCTCGTATGTCACCTTCTTCGATGTGACCAAAGAGATGCTGAGCAAAAACCTGATCCTCCACTTTGGCGGTGTCCATTCGGCCTTTTATCTTTGGATCAATGGTCAAAAGGTGGGATACAGCCAGAACTCGATGTCGCCGGCGGAATTCGACGTGACGAAGTATCTGCGGGCGGGCAAGAACCGTCTTGCCGTGGAGGTGTACCGTTGGAGCGACGGCTCATATTTGGAGGATCAGGATATGTGGCGCCTCTCCGGCATCTTCCGTCCTGTGCAATTGTGGGTGAGGCCATTAGTACATATCAGTGACTACCACGTTACTGCCGAGCCGAACAGCGACTACTCAAAGGCCACCGTCCGCGCCACTGTCTCGCTGTGCAATACCGGCAAAAAGAAAGTGAAGAATCTTCAAGTGGCATTGAAGATATCACAGAGGGACGGTTCTTTTGTTACATCAGTTGGCGATGTAACAAAAGAACCGTCCCTCTGTGATACAACCACCGTTGAACTGACTTGCACCATTGAGAAACCGCTATTGTGGTCGGCCGAAAAGCCTAACCTCTATCCTTTCAGCATTGAACTGCAAGACCGGAAAGGCAACATCATCGAGCACTTCGACTACCATCTCGGTGTGAAGAAAGTCGAGGTCATCGGCGAGGTGTTTAAGATCAACGGCAAGAACGTGAAACTGCGTGGCGTGAACCGTCACGACCACCACCCCAAGACCGGCCGATACGTGGATGATGCCACCTACGAGGAGGACATCCGTCTGATGAAACAGGCCAACATCAACTTCCTCCGTACCTCGCACTACCCCGACCGCGAATACCTCTACGAACTCTGTGACCGTTGGGGCATCTATGTGATGGATGAGGCGAACCACGAGACGCACGGCTATGGCTATGCCAACCAAGTGATGGGCGAGGACTTGTCTTTCCAAAAGGCGCACGTCGATCGTGCCGAGGCACTGGTAAAGCGCGACTTCAACCATCCGAGCGTCATCCTATGGAGTCTCGGCAACGAGGGCGGTGTCGGGCCGAACATCGAGGCGATGTATAATAAGGTTCGCGAGTTGGACACGACACGTCCGCCGTTCTACGATAGTGACCGCCGCTATTCCGCCATCTGGGACGACAGTTACCTTTATCCCGACGATCTGCGGAAAAATGCGGAAGCAGTAAAAGACAAGCCTTTCATGATGCGCGAATATGCCCATGCCATGGGTAACTCCTGTGGCAACCTCCAAGAGTACTGGGATGTCATCTATGCCGACAGCAGCATCTGCGGTGCTGCCATCTGGGACTGGGTGGACCAAGGGCTGTATAGAAGTGAAAAGGGAGAAGTGAAAAGTGAAGAGTTTTTGTATGGCGGTGATTTTGGTGATAAGCCCAACGACGGGCCGTTCTGCATCAACGGGCTGATTGGTCCTGACCGCAAGCCCCATCCCCACTACTATGAGGTACAGTATGTCTACCAGCCGTTGCAGTTCGTCCGTGATGCTGACGGTACCATCCGCACCATCAACCGCGACTGCTTCACCGACCCCAGCGACTATGAGATTATCCGCGACACGATTGAGTATGACGATGAAACGGTGCTGAATGTCTATGCCCGTCTGCGTCACGATACACCCTGGGCCCAAAAAGGCTTTGTGGTGGCCCGTGAACAGTTTGTTCTCCAACCGTCACAGTTCTTCTTGGCTTTTGCCGGTAGGGATACCGTCGCAGAAGAAACCGACGAAGGGTTTGTGGCACCTACGGAGAACGGATCCATCACCATCTCAAAGACCGGTGCCCTTACCTCATGGATCGTCAATGGCAAGGAGATGCTCCAAGCCCCCCTCGAACCCTATTTCTGGAAACCCGAGAACGACAACCAGAGTGCGGCCCATTTCGCCGAACGCACTGCCGTCTGGAAGGATGCTGCCGACAAGCGTACCATCAAGTCTATCCGTGTGGAAGGCCGTCAGGTGATTGCAGAAATGTCGTTGCCCGTCGGTGCTGACCTAAGGTTGACTTACGACTTGAAGGCCGATGGCCGTATCATGGTGGATATGGACTATCAGCCCACCGCCACCAATATCCCGCTGATGCCGAAGTTCGGTATGCGGATGCGCCTGCCCGCCGACTATACACAAATCAAGTATTATGGCCGCGGCCCCTGGGAGAACTATCCCGACCGCAAGCGTTCTGCCTTCCTCGGCGAGTACGAGATGCCCCTCAGCGACTATGAGACGGAGTACATCCATCCGCAGGACAACGGCAACCGCTGTGACATCCGTTGGTTCGAGATTGGAAATATTCGCATCGACGGCTGGCAGCCTCTCTGCATCCGTGCCTGGGATTACGGCGAGGAGGACTTGGAGAATGCCCGTCACCCGCAGGATATCCCCCGCGGTCGTTTCGTCAATCTGAACATCGACTTGGATATCCACGGTGTGGGTGGTGCCGACACCTGGGGCAAACGTACCTTGCCCCAGTACACCATCGACGGCAACCAGCCCCACCACTATGCCTTTATTATTAGTTTAGGCCGTCGGAAGTAGATTATATAAAAAGTTGTTAGTTATTTACTGCCCCTTAATACCTGGGCAAACCATTTTGAAAGTTCATTTATCTGCCCCGGATCTGGGGGAAATCATTCCGGACTCGGAAAAACGTGCCTCAGATTCAAGGCAGATTTCTACCCCCAGGGCAATGTTATGCCCCGGATTTCAGGCTGATTTTTGCACATCGGAAACGATAACGAAGATTTTCCAGACATATCATTCCGTTTCAAGAACCGGGCAATCGATGAAGCAGATTTTATTCCCAAGGTGGGAATATTATGTTCCCAGGCTGGGAATAATTGTTACCCTTAATGGGAATAATTTGAGGCTCCCTACGATCAATTCGAAGGTCTATTCTTAAAGATGGAGGCTCCATATTCTTCAACCCTCACATAAATGTTGGAGTTTCCTTTCTGTAAAGGGGTTTCGGCATGTGAGAGATGATAAACATATTTACTATTAAGTTCTTTTGAAACAAAAGATGAAGCAGACAATCTTGTCTCGTATGTAAAGACGCGTTTCTTTAGATTTTTGCTTTCAACCATTCTTCTAACACAAAATATCGCAAAAGATAAATACCAATTTGTTCCTCTTCAAGACTTCTCGCATCCATGGACTGAGGAGATGCTCTACAAGAAATACGGCTTGACGGATGAAGAGATAGCATTTATAGAATCTATGATACGCCCAATGGAATAATAAAAAAACAATAATAACGGCGCTCTTTGACAAGTTTTTGAGGTTTTATTTGGAAGTTTCGCAGAAAAATCTTACTTTTGCACCGAGAAAATCATTTAGTTATGATCAAGGTGTACGAAACAAAGGAAGAAAAGAAGGCTGCTTTCAAGCGCTCTGTAGGTCTCCGCAAGGTGTGGGAAGACCTCACTTCTGGCAAGATGTCGTTTGACGAATTCAAACGGCAGGGGTACAATACGGTCAATATTGCCAAGTAATGGAATTGACTTTCTCACTTTCTGAACTTAACAAGAAATCACCTTATATCCTGGAGTCTTCCGGCATGTGTTCTTTTACCTTTATTACAGAACAGGGTAAGAAATACGAGATCGGTTTCATTCAGGATCTGATGATATCTGACGAGGGGGTTTATCAATTCTTTATCACAACAGAGGATAAGTTCAAGACAGTTCTTGACAGAAGGATTCAACAAACGGTATTGGTCGTACTTGAGGAATTCTTCAGAAACGAAGGTGTTGTTCTGGACTATATTTGTGCTACAGATGATCATCGGCAGGCTTCAAGAGACCGAATGTTCCATCAATGGTTTGAGAACTCTATGGGTAAAGAATTGTATTGTTTGCGGAGCATGAACATAGACATTGATGGTACGGATTACTTTGCATCTGTCATCATGAGGAATGATAATTAAGCGGCTCTCTCATATATCTGGATTTTATCACGGTCAACACTCTCACGGGCAAAATCCATCAGGCCCTTCACCGTTAACAATTATCACGGTATTGTTTGGCGGTCATGCCGGTAACGCGCTTGAAATAACGGTAGAAGGAGGTAGGTTCGGAGAAGCCGAGCATATAGGCCGTTTCTTGAAGGGTCTGCGTGGCGCGGGTCTCGATGAGGCGCTTGGCCTGTGCCGTCACGTATTGTTCTATCCATTCGCCAGGCGAGAGACCGCCAGTGGCCGTGCGGATGACTTTGCTGAAATACTTAGGAGTTAGGTTCAGCAGATCGGCGTAGTACTTGACCTCTCGCGACTCCCGATAATGTTTCACCACCAAGTCGCAGAAACGGTTGAAGAGTTCTACATGACGGTTCTCTGTCCATTGTTTGTCTTGTTCGCGGCGGTAGTAATTGAGAAACTCATAGCCTACGGCCAGTTGCGCTAACAGCGTCTGATGACGGTGGGGAAGTTCCTCGTTGGTGTGGTTGGCGATAATGATCAGTTGGTCCACGATGCTCAACAGATGTGTAGCCTGCTCGTCGGTAAGCGAACAGACGGGGGCATAGTTGAATTTCTCGTAGTCGTGACTGAAAGTATGGAAGCGCAGGTCGTCGAACATCTTCGGTGAGATAAATAACAAGGCATAGGTGAAGTCGTCCGTGCAATCCATCGGGTGCATGATATGACCGGGCATGATGATGGCCAGGTCGTTCTTATGGTGCGTGATGACCCGCATGTCATACATCGCCCTTGCGCTGCCGCTCAAGCAGAGCGTCAGGATGATATGTGGAAAGACGAAATCTTCGTTGTAGTTGAAGAAACGCTGCATCTCGCGCACAATCAGAATGCCGGATTGCTCGATGTCTTTTACCAACTGCTCTTTATTCATACACAGAAGTACTTTTGTTTGCAAAAATACTGTTATTTTTGGATTCTACAAGGGACAAGCGACTTTTTGTTATAAAAAAAACCTAAATTGTTAGTACGTGGACGCAAAGAATGCTGTACTTTTGTACTCAAAGTAGCATTGATTATTAACTAACACTAACTGACAAAGATGAGAAAGAAATTACTCTTTTCCATGTTACTCCTGTTTGTGGGGGTGAGCATGCAGGCTCAGTCCATTGTTGCCGAGCAGATGGACGAGCGGTTCAACGACGGAACCAAGATGCCTTATGGCTGGTTTGCCGAGGGCTGGACAGTGAAGGATGGCGCCATCCAGACAGAAACGTCTTCCGGTTTCAGTTTTGATTTAGAGTCGCTGATGGGTGATCCCGAAGAAAGCAAGGGTGACGATCCCGAAGAAAGCAAGGGTGACAATCCTGAAGAAAACAAGGGCGACGACCCTGAAGAAAATAAAAATCAGTTCGACATCAGTTCGCTCCTGGAATCATTAATGGGTGGCGGCGATAATAACAACTACCTGCTCACACCGCCATTGGTGGTCAATGAGGGTGAGTCGCTGGTGTTCTCAGCGAAGAAAGGCAAGTCGGACGACTCAGGTATGGGAATGAGTTTCAGTTTCGGTTCCAGCGACTCTACATTCGTCGTGGAGCGGACGGTATACAGCCGCAACCAGTGGGTGCGCGTGGCCGACCTCACGCTCGAACTCGACACCATCTACAAGACATTCACCATCGCTGATACGCCAGCCGGTGAATACCGTTTCCGCTTCAAAGCCGGTGGTACTGTGCTGATCGACAGCGTGGCTGGTTTCCACATTGACAACGAGGCTCCCGACCTCTATATCATAGAGAATGATGCCCGAGCCAATCATATCGACTTCAGCCTCTGCAAGGAGGATAGCACTCGGACGCTCAAGGTCATCAATACGGCCACGGGTACACTGAAGATAAACATCACCTCTGACGACGCAGCCCTGTTCTCCGTGAGTCCAGGCCAATTAGATGTGGCTGCTGCCGACTCGCTGGATGTCAATATTACCTTTAATTTTGCAGCCGGAAAGCCTGGCAAGAACGAGGCGCAGATTGTGTTCACTCCTGTCGACGAGCGTGTATGGGGCAAGACTCTATACGCAACGGCCGTTGTCACCCAGTCGGGTGTGTGGATGGAGGATTTCAATGCCAATGTTCAGCCTAAGGGCTTCTTCTCCGAAGGATGGGAGTTCCATGACGAGGTGGCAACTACCAACGGTGGTGGCGCTGCGGCCATGTTCGGCTTTGGCTCTCCTTGTTTCCTGATGACTCCGCCCCTCAAGGTTGAGAGTCTCGACGAGGTGCTGCTCTTCTCTGCAAAGAAAGGCAGTGGCGATGATAGTTTTGACATGGGCTCCATGTTCGGTGGTGGTGGTCCGTCGCTTATCGTCGAGAAGTCCGTCTATGGCAGCAACAAGTGGGAGAGGGTGAAGGCCTTTACCGAGCCGCTCGACGACACTTACAGGACGCTCTGGGTGGGATATATCGAACCCGGTGAGTACCGTTTCCGCATCCTTGTCTCCGACAGCATCGTCATTGACAGCATTGCAGGATTCCACCTCGATGAGAATGCCCCTGACATCTATGTGCTCCACAACAACACAGCCGCCCGTGCCGTCAACTTCGGTATGCCACAGGCCAACAGCACAGCGACATTTGCCGTAGTCAATACGGGTACCGGTTCGCTGCAGGGAGCCGTTGCTTCTACCGACGAGACCACCTTCGGCCTCAGTACCAAAGAGTTTGCCATCAATGCCAGCGACACCGCCTACATTGATGTCACCTATCTCTTCGACCAAGAGTCGTTAGGCATACACCAGGGAGCCGTCACCTTCGCACCGTCGAGCCCTGTCCTCTATCCTCTCACTTACCCGCTCACTGCCTATAGCACCTATGCCGATGCTTGGACGGAGAACTTCGAGCCGGAATACTTGCGAGAAGATGAGACACAGCCGATTGACCTTCCCGCAGGCTGGGAGACCACAGGCTGGGAGGTAAAACTGCCCAGTAGCGGTGGTGGCATCATGGACATGTTCAGCGGAATGATGGGCGGTGGCGACGCTGCACCCAAGACATATATGGCCAGTACAAGTTCTGATGCCTACGAACTCATCACCCCGCGTCTGCAGGCCCAGAAGGGCGACGTGCTGCGCTTCGAGGCAGAACTGGGCGGCGGTGGTATCATGGCCATGATGGGCTCATTCATGGGTGGCGGTGCCAGCGGCCAACTCAACGTGTTCTATCGCCTCGAGGGCAGCGACAACTGGGTATACTACGACACCTTCCTACAGAACGGCTACTCCTACTTCGTGGCTCCTTATTCAGGTGTCTACCAACTGCGCTTCACCTCCCCAGGTGCTTCGCTTGACAATTTCTATGGCTTCCGCGAGCCTATGCAGGCTGTTGCCCTTTCTGATGATAATGACAATGTCAACACTGCAGTATTCGAGCAGTACAACGGCCAGACCGTCAACGTCAGTTACGACCGTAACCTCTCTGCCACCCAGCAGAGCGACGGCTCTTGGGCTCCCCGTGCCTACGTTGTCAGTTTGCCTTACGACTACGACTTCACTAACTACTACGAGGCTGATCAGGCCAGAATCTATCGTCTGCGCTTCAAGGAGGAATATTACAAGCAGTTTATCTTCCTGCCAGACGATGGCGTCAATCCCAACCTCATGCAAGCCGGCAGGGCCTATCTCGTTCTGGTGCTCAAGGGCCAGTTGAATCTGAGTGCCACTGGCGTCACTCTGAACAATACCATTGTTGACGATGATCAGAATGTGGTCAACAGTTTCGAGGACTGGTACTTTGAAGACAAGTTCACGCCCGTGGGAAAATGGCAGGCTAACTTCCGCAGTATTTCCGACGTGGAGGCCGATGCGATGAATATCTACGGTTTGCGCGACGATGGTACCTGGGCACGCTTCCAGTCGGAAGGTGGCGTAGAGCAAAACCGTCTGTCAGCCTTCCGCGGCTATTTCGAGGCCGATGCTTCCGAAGCACGCAGACGTGCCGCTGCCCCCCAGCCCGGCACCTATAAGACGATGTTCCAAATGACCGACCAGCAGGGCCTTAGCACTGGCGAGAACGTCAACAGCGATAATCTGGGTTACGAACCCACTATCCCTTACATCGAAAGCGAGTCCACCGGCATCCAGCCCACTCTCCGAGCCATTGATGCCGACGGCACCAGCCGCTACTTCGACTTGCAGGGACGTATGCTCAACGGCAAGCCTAACAAGGGCGTGTATATAGAGAATGGCAAGAAGGTGATCAGATAAAACCGAAACCGTTTGGCATTCGCTGAAAAAATCGGGGTGTTGGTTGAAGAAATTTGACCAACACCTTGTTTTTTATTATCTTTGTCCCAAAATTACAAACTATTACGCAAAGATGAAGAAAATTGTTTTATTATTCATGGCCTTGGCAGGTGCACTGAGCATGATGGCGGATAATGCCTATACCTACCTGACCTTTGAAACGACCGACGGGGCGAAGGCTTCCATACCGGTTGAGTCGCTGAAACTTACCATCAGTGGGAATACGCTGACGGCAGACTCCCAGACATTCATCCTCTCGAACCTCAGCAGGATGTATTTCTCGACGACAGACGAGACTATCTCCGGCATCGAGGAAATCACCAGTGCCACACTCGACGAAGCCACAGCCATCTACGACTTACAAGGCCACAAGGTCTCGAAGGAGCAGATGAAAAAGGGCGTCTATGTGGTCAAGACAAAGCACAAAACCTATAAGATGATTGTCAGATGAAACGTACCTTATTATATATAATAGCGCTCGTGCTGACGATAGCAGCAGGGGCACAGACACTGAAGGTGACTACCGCCAATGGTACTTATCAGTATCCCGCCTCTGAGATGACAGAGAACTCATCGGCACTGTTTTCTGGTGGCACGACACTCACCATCGGCAACGATGTCTTTACTATCAGCGACATCACTAATATTGAAGTAGTCAGTACTCAGGAGTCAGGCGTAGAAGACAATACTGTTGAGATTGTATATAACGGATCGACGGCCACAGTGACGATGGCAGACAACGTCTCTGGCTACGTCACGGCAGAGGTGAGTGGCGCACATGTCAGCATCACGCAGACAAACACGGAGGCTATCGACGACAACGAGATCACCTACGTGCTCAGTGGCTCGACCACCGATGGCTCGCTGACCCTCGACGGCTCGTACAAGTGTACTGTAACGCTGGCAGGGCTGACGATGACCAACCCCAGCGGTGCGGCTATCAACATCACCAACAAGAAACGCATACAACTCAGCGTCAAGAACGGTACGGAGAACACGCTGATCGACGGCAGCAATGGCTCGCAGAAGGCCTGCATCTACAGCAAGGGACAGTTGCAACTGCAGGGCAAGGGCACGCTGAACGTGGCGGGCAATACGAAGCACGCCATCAAGAGTGGCGACTACATTACGGTAAAGAACCTGACGCTGAACATCACCAAGGCCGTGGGTGACGGTATCAGTTGCGAGGAGTATTTCCAGATGAAGAGTGGTACGGTGAGCATCAGCGGCGTAGGCGATGACGGCATACAGTGCGACCTGGGTGGCGACACCTCGACAGGTGAGACCACCGACCATGATGACGAGGACAGCGGTAACGTCTATTTAGAGGGTGGCACGCTGAACATCACCGTAACGGCTGCTGCCGCCAAGGGCATCAAGGCCGATGGCGACATGGTTATATCTGACGGCGACATCATTGTGACCACTACTGGAAACGGCGCCTACGACAGTGATGAGATGGATGCTAAGGGCAGTTCCTGTTTGAAAGCCGACAACAATATGACCATCAGCGGAGGTACGCTGACGCTGAAAAGCACTGGTACGGGCGGCAAGGGCATCAAGGCCGACGGTATGCTGACCATCACGGACGGCACCATCAGTGCTACCACCACAGGCAGCCAATACAGATACAGCAGCAATGTGACTGCATCCCCCAAGGCCATCAAGAGCGACGGTGCTATGACCATTAGCGGTGGAACTATCGTGGCAAGCAGCAGCAACCATGAGGGTATTGAGAGCAAGAGTACCCTCTCCATAACAGGCGGCTATGTCTATGCATACGCTGGTGACGATGCCATGAACTCGGCAAGCGACTTCACCATCAGTGGCGGCTATGTCTTTGGCAACTCATCAGGCAACGATGGCTTGGATGCCAACGGCAACTTCTATATCAAAGGTGGCAATGTGGTGGCTGTGGCTACGAGAGAGCCTGAGGTTGGCATCGATGCCAATTCGGAACAACGGAAGCAACTCTACATCACTGGTGGCAATGTGGTGGCCATTGGCGGTTTTGAGAACGGGTCCAGCATCTCCGGCGGTACGACCAAGTCGGCCAGTTACAGCAAGGGCAGTTGGTACGGCCTCTATAATGGCAGTACGCTGGCCTTTGCCTTCAAGGTTCCTTCGAACAACAGCATGGGTACGTCGATGGCTGTCTATACCACTGACACACCTGCCTTGAAGTCGGGCGTCACTGGTAGCGGCACCAGTTTCTGGAATGGCTTTGGCTACAGCAGTTGTAGCGGCGGTAGCGATGTCACGCTCAGCACCTATTCCGGCGGCAATGGCGGCCCCGGTGGTGAAGGCTGGCCTGGCGGTGGGGGTTGGCCCGGCGGATGGCATTGATGCAATAATAATCGGTTTTCCACGTTATTTCTTATGAGAAGAATATACTGGATGAAGCATCAGTCGCGACAGGAGAACCTGATATACCTGATAGTGTGGGGCCTGCTCTTCGCAGCCCCACTCCTGAGTCTGTATGTGCGTACCGTCAACGACCCCATGCTCACATTCGACTGGACGGAGGTGTTTCTGGTATGGCGAAAGTTCGCGGTTTTCCTGCTGCTGTTTGTCCTTCACAATGTGTTTCTGGCGCCGCTGCTCGTCCATCAGAACAGACGCACACTCTATTTCTCCATCGTGGCAGCGGTCTTGGTGGCATTTACCATCTATCAGTGTAGCAGTCGTCCGGACAGACCCAGGGGACATCGTCCACCGTCTCACATCGTAGAAGTAGAAGGTCACCGGCCTCCGCCCCCTCCCGACAAGCATCGTCCTGACATGCCGCCGCCCATCGTCGGTGAGCACGATATCCTGGCCATTGTGGTACTCCTGCTGATGTTTGGTGCCAACTTAGGTACGAAATACTATTTCCGTAGCCGCAGGGACCATCAGAAACTCCTGAATTTGGAGAAGCAGAATCTAGAACAGCAGTTGGAGTACCTGCGCTACCAGATCAATCCGCACTTCTTTATGAACACCCTCAACAATATCCATGCGCTGGTGGATATCGACCCCGCCAAGGCGCAGGAGACCATCGTAGAGTTGTCGAAGATGATGCGCTTCGTACTCTACGAAGGCGATAAGGACGGTGTGCCTCTCACCCGGGAACTGGATTTTATCCGTACCTACATCAAACTGATGCAGTTGCGCTATACCGACAAGGTGAGGATCGACCTCGACCTGCCTGCCGAGGTTCCTGATAAGACCATCCCCCCGCTGATGCTCATCCCGTTTATTGAGAATGCCTTCAAGCACGGGGTCAGTTACAAACAGGAATCGTTCATCGAGGTGAAGATATCGTTGGAGGACGAAAGGCTGCGCTTCTCATGCCGCAACTCAAAGGCAGATGTCCCTAATCAGGAAAAGGGCGGTGTGGGCCTCGCCAATGTCCGTAAACGCCTGAACCTGCTCTATGAACATAATTACGCACTCCGCATCCAGGACAACCCGGATGTCTATACTGTCGAACTAACTATCCCACTATCATGATCAGATGTCTCGCCATCGACGATGAGCCCCTCGCCCTGCAACAACTCGTCACCTATATCAATAAGGTGCCGTTTCTCGAACTCGCCGCCCAGTGCCAGAGTGCCTTGGAGGCCCGTCAGTTTATGGAACACGACACGGTGGATGCCATCTTCTGCGATATCAACATGCCCGACCTCAACGGTATGGATTTCGTGAAATCACTTGCTGCCCCACCTCTGATCGTCTTCACTACTGCCTACTCTGAATACGCTGTCGAGGGATTCAAGGTGAATGCCGTCGATTACCTGCTCAAGCCCTTCGGTTTGCAGGATTTCCAACGGGCTGCAAATCGATTGAAGGACAGGCTAACGAACACACCTGCCGCAGACATTTCTCTCACCTCTCACCCCTCACCTCTCACCTCTAATGACGACACCCTTTTCCTCAAAACCGACTACCGCATTGTGAAGGTCAGCATCGCCGACATCCGTTACATCGAGGGGATGAGCGAGTATCTGAAAGTGTGGATAGAAGGTGAGGCGAAGCCCATCATCACCCTCCTGTCGATGAAGAAGATGGAGGAACGGCTACCGGATACCTTCATGCGCATCCACCGCTCCTACATCGTTAATCTCACGAAGATCCAGGAGGTAAACAAGAACCGAATTATCATGGATGCCAACACCTACCTCCCCATTGGCGACCTCTATAAAGAGGCTTTCCTGGCCTATCTAAACACCAAATTCTTAGGGAAGAATCCATCTATCTGATTTCATTCAACGGTGTTGCCAATTTTCAGAATCCTTCTCTATTTCCTGACGATGACGCTGCCGCTGGCCTGATGGGTGGCCAGGATCAGTACCTCGGCTATCTGTACGTGCTCGGGGGCGTTGGCGGCAAAGACGGCTACGTCGGCAATATCGTCGCCTGTCAGAGGTTTGATGCCTGTATAGAGTTTCTTTGCACGCTCTTCATCACCCTTGAAACGGACATTGCTGAAGTTGGTCTCTACCAGACCTGGTTTCAGGTTGGTGACACGTACTGCAGTATTGGCTACATCGATGCGCAGGCCGTCGGAGAGTGCTTTCACGGCGGCCTTCGTGGCACAATAGACGTTGCCACCGGCGTAGGCAGCATCGCCAGCCACAGAGCCGACGTTGATGATATGTCCACGATTGCGCTCCACCATGCCAGGGACGACGAGGCGCGTCATTGTGAGCAGGCCCTTGATGTTCGTGTCGATCATCGTTTCCCAGTCGTCTGGGTTGCCCTCATACTCGGGTTCCAGTCCCAGTGCCAGACCGGCATTGTTCACCAGCACGTCTATCTCCTGCCATTCAGCCGGCAACTCCTGGATGTATTTCGCTGCCTTCTCGCGGTCTCTCACGTCGAAAGCCAGCGTCAGCACATCCGAACCTTTTTCCGTTAACTCTTTCCTGATCTCATTCAGACGGTGTTCGTTTCTTCCCGTCAGAATCAGTCTGTCGCCATTCTCAGCGAACTTCCGTGCACAGGCGAAACCTATCCCGCTTGTGGCTCCTGTTATCAATACAATTTTGTTCATACTATTATTCTGTTTAGATACTAAATCCATGTCAATTTTCGCCAAAGACCTTCTAATGGTCCGCGAGGATGACTGCTAAACCAATAACGGGCGAAGAGGTATTGAACGATTACCATTCCGCATCCCACCATGACGGCGTAGGTGATTCCTAAATAGTGGTAACAGGCCAGACCATAGCCGCAGAAGATAAAGCAGCCGATGATAGATTGCAGCAGATAGTTTGTAAGGCTCATCCTACCGAAGATGCAGAGATGATGGAGCACACGGCGCACACCATCGAAGGCATACCAGGCAGAGACGATGGCCGAGACGATCATCAAAAGGATGATGAGGTTGTAGATGGGCTTGAGCCATGAGTCCAACTCGCCGAAATCCACAAAACTCAGCGCGATGACAACAACGGCAGAGCAAATGAGGATGTTATGCCATATCTTCAGATTTCGCCCCTCGTTGTAAAAGAGTCTCTGACGTCCTAACTGCATGCCGAGGATAAACAGGCAGAGCAACTGCGTCAATCGTCCGCTAAAGACATTGAAGCGAAAGTTCACCTCAAACCCGTATCGCAGGTTGGTAAGCGTATTCTCCCAGAACGTACCATGAGCATGTGTGTTACAGATCTTGTTATACAGTTCCCACATGGTGCTGTGATCGAGGGTGGTACCCGTCAGCAGACAAAACAATTCCACGGGCTGGATGGCCAGCAGGATGATGATGGCCCACACCCACTTTGACGGCAGATAACTGATGGGGATGAGCAGCAGACCGTAGCACGCATAGAGCATCAGGATGTCGCCATCGTAGAAGGCCACGTTGATGATGCCGAACATAAACAACAGACACATGCGCCAGGCAAAGCGACCAGAGAAGCATTTGCCTTTCTGTTGTTGGTTGTCGTTCATGATGAAGAAACTCAGTCCGAAGAGCATGGCGAAGATACCGTACATCTTGCCTGAGAGCAACCAGGCCAGCACATCGGCTACTGTCTGGTCTGATGCCAGCGTATGAACTACCGGCTCTTCGACGAAGATGTTGAAGTGCTCTACGGAGTGATACAGGATGATGCCTGCCACGGCGATACCTCTCAGTGCATCGGCCACATCGATTCGGGTGTTGGGGAGATTGCGGGTCTTATATATCATATTCATATGTATTGATTGTCTTTTGCAGTTCTTCCAGAAACCGGGCGGCGTGCGAGCCGTCCATCTGGGCGTGATGGAACTGGAAGGAAATGGGCAAGGTTGTCCACAATTCGAAGGCGATGGCCCGATTGGTATCCTTGGGATTGATTTCCTGTTTCATTATATACTTGTTCTCGACTGCAAAGATACGAATTGTTGCGGAATACTCCAAATTTCTGGGACATTCCGTTTGTTTTTTGTGACGAATAGCACGCAATATCACAGAAAAATCGTAACTTTGCAAACGCATAGTGAATATTCTGCTTTTCCGCAACGAATAAGAGAGAAATATTTGGGAGAATAGTTTTTTTTCGTAATTTTGCCACCAGAAGTAAATGAGCGCAAAAGAGAACCACATGAGCAAAACAATCATTTCCATCCTGATATGGCTCGTCTGTATGCCCTGTATGGCAGTTGCAGAGACATCAAAAGAACTCGAAGAGGCTAAAGAAGAAGCCAAGAAAGAGGCCAGTGCCCTCTTCGACACAAACGAAACCGAGGCATACACAGAAAAAGTCCATAAACTGATGGATCTCTGTTTGAAAGCCAACGATGAGGAACTGTATTACAAGTCGTGGTCGAACCTGGCCACCTTCACTTTCCGTCAAAACGCCCAGCAGGGACTGAAAGTGGCCGACGAGATGCGCGACTATGCCAAAGAGCACGACAGCAAGTACGGCATCGTCACCGCCCTATACACGCAGGCAAACATGTCAGTAAAAGTGGGCATGGACGATCGCGCTGTGAAATTGTGTAAACAGGCCATTGAATACAAAAACCAATATCTGCCCGAAGTCAATTTCACCCATATTTACTGGATGCTTGCCAAGATCCACCTCGTTAAAGGTCGAAGGCAGGAAGCCCTTGACGCACTTAACAGATGCCTAAAGGAACCCAACCTGACTTCCTACGAGCGGATGAATATCCTGGCCTATGAATGCGAAGCCGCCTTCTGTAAAGAACCTGTCGACAGCACCCTCTTTCTGAATAGCTACACCGAGTTGCAGAAAATGATAAAGGAAACGGGCAGGACTTCCGAATTCTTTATATCGCAGGACATCAATTATGCAGAACTGACAGGCCAGTACGACAAAATGCTGGAACTCGCCCATCAGAAACCTAATAAAGTGCTGAGATATGAGGGTATCTATAAAGCCTACAGGGATATGGGGCGGTGGAAAGAAGCTTTTGATACCTTTAATATCTATGTCATGGCACGCGACTCGGCCAGAACGGCCGAGACACGCAAGCAGATAGAGATGAGTTCGCTGGAACTCGAGGCAGCCCGCGCCGAGAACGAAGCCCAGACATTGAGACTCAAGAACCAGCAGCTGACGTTCGTCGGAATAGCCCTTGGCATCCTGGCCCTGGCCGTCTTCCTTTTCATTTTTATGCGGTCACGCCATCGTGCAGCCATGCGTCTGGCCGAGGTAAAGGCTGAACAGGAGCGTATCCAGAGTGAACTCCGTATCGCCCGCGACATCCAGATGTCGATGGTGCCAGGCGTATTCCCTGAGATTGAAGGCCTCGACATGGCTGCCTATATGAATCCTGCCAAGGAGGTAGGCGGCGACCTCTACGGCTTTCTGCTTCAGGGCGACAAACTCTACTTTGCCGTGGGCGACGTCAGCGGTAAGGGTGTGCCAGCCTCACTCTTCATGGCCCAGGCCACCCGATTGTTCCAG
>JAGCRH010000035.1 GCA_017964785.1 Prevotella sp. | reverse complement strand
TGGCGGCTACGCTGACCTCAGGCTCCACAAGAATTTTGGCGTGGATGCCGGTGTCAGGCGTTACCTGAACCCCATGACAGGACAATGGGTAACGGATCCAATTGTCAGTCCCTACATCAAGTTCAATAATGGACAGAAATTCGGCTTTGACTTCGGTAACATCCTGAAAGGACTCATCTGGGGCAATCAAGACAAGATAATGCCGCGTGGCCCTGTTCGCATGCCTCCCCCATTGTGAACACGGGGACAGGAACATGTACGTGTCGGATGAGTTTTGAGAAAAATCGGATGCAATGCAATAATGCAATATCACACTTCCTCTTTATCCCAGAGTTCATCCATTTGTGTTGCTTACATCCTGCGCTAGAAGTCCAACGTGCTCTTGATAGCGTATGGGAATTCACCACCATTATAAAAATAGCAACCGTGGAAGTTATCGGGTGTACCATCATCTCCATGAAGAACGACTTCAAGACCATCTACGGTTACGGTGTGGAAAAAACGGACTTCACTTTTCAATGAGAAAAGGTCATAAAACTAATTTAGGGCTCGCAATCACTGCGAACCCCAAACTATAAAACAATCTATTAACCTTTTGACGTTGCAAATGTACGGCGAATAATTGAAACTTCCAAATTTATTTTTAGGCCATATCGACGAAACCCGTAGTTTTATAGACGAATGCCTTTTCATTAATAAACTTTAACTTTTCGCCCTTCAAAAAAGGGCGTTTTTTGCGCCATTTTCTATTGTCTGAGTTCCCAAAATGCCACTGCGGCAGCCGCCGCCACATTGAGGGAATCGACATCGTGTGACATCGGGATGCGTACCACATAATCAGCGGCGGTGATGGTGTCCTGAGGCAACCCGTCACCTTCCGTCCCCATGATGATGGCCAGACGACTGATGGTTTTCAGGACGGGTGCATCGAGGGGGATGCTCTTAGGTGTGAGTGCCATGGCCGCCGTACGGAAGCCATAGTCATGGAGACTGGTAAGGGGCTCGTCAATCCAGGTCCAAGGCACCAGGAAGACGGATCCCATAGAGACACGGATGGCCCGACGGTTAAGGGGGTCGCAGGAGTTGCGTGTCAACAGTACCGCATCGATGCCCAGGGCAGCAGCACTGCGGAAGATGGCCCCGATATTGGTGGTATCGACAACACCGTCGATGACCACGATGCGATGGGCATTTTCACAGAGATCACCTACGCATTTGGGCTTGGGACGACGCATGGCACAGAGGACGCCACGTGTCAGTGTATAACCCGTCAGACCAGCCAACAACTGACGTCCACCAGTGAATACAGGGATGTCGCCACATTGTCGGATAATATCGGCGGCATCCCCGTTGATGTGCTTATTCTCACAGAGAAGGGCAGTGGGTACATAGCCTGCTTTGAGTGCCACACGAATGACCTTGGGACTCTCTGCGATGAAGATGCCCTTTTCCGGATCGACCTTGGAGCGCAACTGTGCCTCAGTCAGATGACTGAATACCACTGCCCCAGGGTGGTTGAGGTCGTGCAGTTCAATGACAGGCATTTTAGAAGAAAATGCTGCTCAGCAGGTATGCCACAATGGTAGAGGTGAACACACAGATGAGTCCTGGCATCATGAACGAGTGGTTCAGCAGGTACTTACCGATGACCGTCGTACCAGAGCGGTCGAAGTTCACCGTGGCGATATCCGACGGGTAGTTGGGGATGAAGAAGTAGCCGTAGACGGAAGGCAGTACACCCAGCAGCACAGGGCCAGGGATGCCTAACTTGTAGGCCAGCGGCAACATGGCCACCACCACAGCACCCTGAGAGTTGATCAGCACAGAAACCATAAAGAACACCAGTGCGATGCTCCAGGGATACTGGGCTACGATGTCGGCCAGCATCGTCTGCATCTCATCCATGTAATTAGAAAAATAGGTGTCGGCCAACCAGGCAATACCGTAGATGGCCACCACAGCCACCATACCAGACTGCCAGACAGGGCCTGCGACGGCCTTCTTCGGCTGAGCCTTACAGAAAATGATCATCAGGGCGGCAGCAGTAATCATCACAATCTGGATGACGAGGTTCATCTTCAGAACGACCGAACCCGTTTCTGTCAAACCTGTGGCAACCACACCGGCTTTAGCGAGTGCAGAGGCAGAGACCTTTGTGCCGCCGACAATCATGGCGTCACCGGCGCCCTTCACCACTTTGATGGTAGGATAGGAGGGAAGCAGGTCGGGCAGGGCTGCAAACAGCACGATGACAGCCAGTGCACCGAGGAAAATAAAGACGGCATTCTTGGCCGACTGCGGGATCTCCTTGTCGAGGGTCGTTGCGCCTGAGCCGTAGATGTAATCACGCTGCACAGGGTCGGCAATCTTCTTCTGGAATTCAGGATCCTTTTCGAGGTCGAGACCACGGCGGTAAGAAGCAGTAGCAGCAGCCATCAAACCACACAGACAGGCCGGAATGGAAATCATCAGCACACGTGGTATGGTGATGTCAAAGTTGTTGGCGTTTGAGATGGAAACAAAGGCCACCACGGCAGCAGCGATAGGGGAGCAGGTGATACCGACCTGAGAGGCGATAGAGGCCACACCACAAGGTCGCTCTGGACGAATGCCTTTCTTTAATGCAATGTCACAAATGATTGGCATTAAAGTATATACAACGTGACCCGTTCCGACTAAAACCGTCAAGAAGAAAGTGGTCAGCGGTGCCAGGAAAGTGATGCGATCCGGATGCTTGCGCAGCAACTTCTCCGCTATCTGGATCAACCAGTCCATACCACCAGAAGCCTGCATGATACCCGCACAGGTGACGGCCGCGATGATGATATAGATCACATCCGTCGGAGGCGTACCAGGCTGTAAGCCGAAACCGAACACGAGAATGGCGAGACCGATGCCGGAAATCGCTCCGAGGGCCAGTGAACCGTAGCGTGAACCCACCCACAATGCACCTAACACGATGCAGAGTTGAATAATCATTAATACCATACTGATTTATAATTTATTAGTTTTTAAATATTCATAAATAGACACTAGGCTGCAAAGATACATAATATTTTTGATAAAACGAACTTTTTGAGGGGAAATTAAAATGAAAATCTTAAAATTGCTTATTTCCTTTGTCGGCTCGGATAATTTTACTACCTTTGCACGCTAAATAAGAAAAGTAGAAATCAAAAGTAATATATGGCTAAGAAATTTGCTGAACATAACGGGTTGAATCTGACCCAAGTGAATGAGGATATCCTGAAGATGTGGCAGGAGAACAATATCTTCTGGCGCTCGATCGAGGAACGCGAAGGCTGTCCACAGTTTGTTTTCTATGAGGGACCTCCCTCTGCCAACGGTCATCCGGGTATCCACCACGTGCTGGCACGTACCATCAAGGACACCTTCAACCGCTACAAGACGATGAAGGGCTATCAGGTGAAGCGTAAGGCCGGCTGGGACACCCACGGACTGCCTGTGGAACTGGGTGTGGAGAAAGAACTCGGCATCACCAAGGCTGATATCGACAACAAGGAGAGTGAGAAATACATCTCGACCGAGGACTATAACAAGAAGTGTCGCGAGAACGTGATGATGTTCACCCAGGAATGGCGTGACCTCACTGAGAAGATGGGCTATTTTGTAGACCTCGACAATCCGTATATCACCTACGATAATAAATACATCGAGACGCTGTGGTGGTTGCTGAAACAGTTCTATAACAAGGGACTGCTCTATAAGGGCTACACCATCCAGCCGTATTCTCCGGCAGCAGGCACAGGCCTGAGTTCCCACGAGTTGAACCAGCCCGGCTGTTACAGGGACGTGAAGGATACCACCTGTACGGCACAGTTCAAGATCAAGAACCCGAAGCCCGAGATGGCAGAGTGGGGGACACCCTACTTCCTGGCATGGACGACAACCCCTTGGACACTTGCTGCCAACTCGGCCCTCTGCGTCGGTCCGAAGATCGACTATGTGGCCGTGCAGACCTATAACCCTTATACCGCCGAGAAGATCACCGTGGTGATGGCCGAGGCCCGTCTGAATGCCTATCTCGCTCCGGAAGGTCTGATCACCGACGGCGGTGAGATGCCGGAATACAACAAAGGCGAGAAGTTCATTCCCTATCGTATCGTAGGTCGCTACAAGGGGCCGGATCTCGTCGGCATGGAATATGAGCAGTTGATGCCTGCCATCAAACCGATGGGTGATGCCTTCAAGGTAATTCCCGGCGACTATGTGACCACAGAGGATGGTACCGGTATCGTGCATATCGCACCGAACTTCGGTGCCGACGATGCTTTCGTGGCCAAGAAGGCCGGTATCTGTCCGATCGTGCTGATTGACAAGAAGGGTGCGGAGCGTCCTGTGGTGGACCTGCAGGGTAAGTACTTTGTCATAGAGGATCTCGATCCCGACTTCGTGAAGCAATACGTGAACGTCGACGAATGGAATAAGTTTGCTGGCCGCTATGTGAAGAATGCCTACGACGACACCTTGACGGATAAGGACGAGACACTCGATATCTCCATTTGTATGGACCTGAAAGCCCAGAACAAGGCTTTCCGTATTGAGAAGCACGTACACAACTATCCTCACTGTTGGCGTACGGACAAGCCAGTGCTCTACTATCCGCTCGACTCGTGGTTCATCAAGAGCACGGCCAAGAAAGACCGTATGTTCGAACTCAACAAGACCATCAACTGGCAACCGGAGAGTACTGGTACAGGCCGCTTTGGCAACTGGCTGGAGAACCTGAACGACTGGAACCTGTCCCGTTCCCGTTTCTGGGGCACACCGCTGCCTATCTGGCGCGATGAGGACGGCAAGGAGATCTGCATCGGTAGCGTGGAGGAACTCTACAACGAGATCGAGAAGGCTGTCAAGGCCGGCGTGATGGAGAGCAATCCACTGAAAGAGAACGGTTTCGTGCCTGGTGATATGAGCAAGGAGAACTATGACAAGATCGACCTGCACCGTCCATACGTAGATCATATTATATTGGTCAGTGAGAGTGGTAAGCCCATGAAGCGTGAGACAGACCTGATTGACGTCTGGTTCGACTCCGGTTCGATGCCGTACGCCCAGATACACTATCCATTCGAGAATAAGGATCTGATTGACAAGGGTACTGCCTTCCCCTGCGACTTTATCAATGAGGGTGTCGACCAGACCCGTGGCTGGTTCTTCACGTTGCATGCCATCGCCACGATGATCTTCGACTCGGTGGCTTTCAAGAACGTGATCTCTTCCGGTCTTGTGCTCGATGCCAAAGGTAATAAGATGTCGAAGCACGTGGGCAACGTGGTGAACCCGTTTGATATGATCGGCAAATACGGTAGTGATGCCGTGCGTCTGTATATGATGACCAACTCCGAGCCTTGGGACAACCTGAAGTTCGACCCGGAAGGCGTGGACGAGGTGCGCCGTAAGTTCTTCGGCACCTTATATAATACCTATAGTTTCTTTGCCCTGTATGCCAATGTGGATGGCTTCGATCCCGTCAAGTATGTTGCTGTGGCACAGCAACAGACTCAACGCCCGGAGATCGACCGTTGGATACTCTCCTGCCTGAACACGTTGATCAAGGGGGTAGAGGCAGAACTCGAAAACTACGACCCAACCCGTGCCGGTCGACTGATCGATGCCTTTGTCAATGACGACCTGAGTAACTGGTACGTGCGTCTGAACCGTAAACGTTTCTGGGGTAAGGAGATGAGTGCCGACAAACTCTCTGCCTATCAGACGCTCTATACCTGTCTGATGACTGTCGCCAAGTTGTTGGCTCCGTTTGCGCCCTTCTATGCAGACCAGTTGTATAAGGACTTAGGCGGTGAACTCGACTCCGTCCATCTGGATCAATTCCCTGTGGCAGATGAAAGTCAGATCAACAAGGATCTGGAAGCCCGTATGCAGATGGCCCAGAAGATCACTTCGATGGTACTCGCCCTGCGCCGTAAGGTGAACATCAAGGTCCGTCAGCCGTTACAGGCCATTATGATCCCGGCCGTAGATGCGGAGCAGAAGAAACACATCGAGGCCGTGAAGGACCTGATCATGAACGAGGTGAACGTGAAGGAACTCCGTTTCGTGGAGGGTGCCGGCGTCCTCGTGAAGAAGGTGAAGTGTAACTTCCGTACGATGGGTAAGAAGTTCGGTAAACTGATGAAGGGTGTGGCTGCCGCTATGGACCAACTCTCACAGGAGCAGATTGCAGAATTGGAGCAGCAAGGCACCATCGCCATCGAGGTCGAAGGACAGCCGTTGACCGTAGAAGCCGTTGACGTGGATATCATCTCTGAGGACATCCCCGGCTGGCTGGTTGCCAATGACGGTAATCTCACCGTAGCCCTTGAAGTGGAACTGACCGAGGCGTTGAAGGACGAGGGTATGGCCCGCGAACTCATCAACCGCATCCAGAACATCCGTAAGGAGAGTGGTCTGGAGATTACCGACAGGATCCGCATTACAATCGCACCGAATGCAGAAGTGGAAAAGAGTATTGCCCATTTTGGCGAGTATATCAAGACACAAGTGTTGGCTGATGAACTCAACATCCAGTCGAATGACGGACAAGAGGTAGACTTCGACGACTTCAAACTGAATATCAAAGTAGAAAAAGTATAATTATCAATAACATTACGATTATGGCAGAAAAGACACGTTATTCTGACGAGGAACTGGAAGAGTTCCGTCAGATCATCAATGAGAAAATGGCCTTGGCCAAGCGCGACTACGACCAGATGATGCGCGTTCTGATGAATGAGGATTCCAACGATGTGGATGACACCTCACCGACCTATAAGGCATTGGAGGAGGGAAGCACCACCCAGTCGAAAGAGGAGATCATCAGCATGGCTGCCCGACAGCAGAAATTCATTCAGGGATTAAAGGCTGCCCTTGTCCGTATTGAGAATAAGACCTATGGTATTGACCGCATTACGGGTGAACTGATCCCGAAGGAACGTCTTCGTGCGGTGCCTCATGCCACTTTGAGCGTCCAGTCGAAGATGAATCAGAAGAAAGAGAAGTGAGCCTGTTGAGAAAGGTTTTCACAGATGGCAGACTGGCAGTCATAGTATTGGCTGTGATCCTGTTGATCGACCAAGTTATCAAGATTTGGGTGAAGACCACGATGTGCCTACACGAGTCCATTCGCATCACGAGTTGGTTCTATATCAACTACATCGAAAATATGGGCATGGCCTTCGGTATGCAACTTGGCAGTAAAATCATTCTCTCCCTTTTCCGTGTGGTGGCCATTGCTGTCCTTGCCTATTATATATGGCTGCAGGTTAAGAAGCATGCACGTACGGGTTACGTGCTCTGCCTGTCGATGATCCTGGCAGGAGCCATAGGCAATCTGATAGACTGTATGTTCTATGGGCTTTGTTTTGCGGGTTCATCAGAATTCTACACCTCTTATTTCGTGCCTTTCGGCACAGGCTATGCCCCCTTCCTGATGGGGAAGGTGGTAGATATGTTTTATTTCCCGCTGATTGAGACGGAATGGCCCGACTGGATGCCCATCATCGGAGGTGACCATTTCGTTTTCTTCAGTCCTGTATTCAACTTTGCAGATGCCAGCATCAGTGTAGGCGTGGTCCTGTTATTGTTGTTCTTCAGGAAAGAAATCAGTGAAATATCACTGAAGCATGCAGAAAAAGAGGATGTATGATGTGGCAGAAAAGCATATATATAATATATATAGGTATAGGACTGTCACTGATGTCGGCCTGTAAGCCAAGCGTGCCAAGCAATTTTATCCAACCAGGTGATATGGAGGATATCCTTTACGACTATTATGTCTCTCAGGGCATCGCATCTATCCCAAGCGTTAGTTCCGAAAATGAGGAATATAAACGTGACATGTACTTTCTTGCTGTCTTGAAGAAACATCATGTGACCAAGGCAGATTTCGACTCGTCACTGGTGTATTACTATACCCGTGCGGACAGGTTCGTGGATATCTACCGCAATGTTCAGGATCGTCTGAGTCAGGATGCCCTGGATCTTGGTGCCTCGGAAGGAGAGGTGGAGCGTTACACGGCACAAAGTCTCACGGGTGACACTGCGAATATCTGGGAGGGAGCACGCTGTATCATGCTGACACCTTACGCACCTTATAATCGTATACAGTTTGTACAGAAGGCTGACACCTCCTATCATAAAGGCGATCGTTTTATGTTGGCCTTCAAGAGCAATTATTTGTTTCAGGGCGGGTCGAAGGATGCCATCGTATATCTCGCACTGAAATATGAGAACGACAGCATCGTTTCCAAGGTGACTCGTTTCTCTGTCAGCGGAAACACCCAATTGAGAACAGAAGACTGTGACCTGAAGGTAAAGGAACTGATGGGCTATTTCTATCTTGGGGAGGGCATGGAGAAGAATACGGATCTGAAATTGCTGTTTCTGACAGACATTCAACTCATCCGTTTCCACAAACAGGAAAAAGACGACTCCTCGAAGCCTGCCACTGAGGTGATAAAGGCTGACACGGCGAAGGTCATTCCTGACTCCGTGAGGAAGATGCAACGCCACCAATTCGGGGTGAAGCCCGTTTCAAAAGAAATATAAGAATATAAACCGATAAAGACTATAGAGATATGAATCTGAAGATCCGTCTGGCATTGATGAACTTCCTGGAGTTCGCCGTATGGGGGGCATACCTTACATGCATGGGTAATTATCTGGGGGCTGCGGGCCTCGGTGACAAGATAGCCTGGTTCTATGCCATCCAGGGTATCGTCAGTCTCTTCATGCCTACGCTGATGGGTATCGTGGCCGACAGATATATCCAGCCCCAGCGACTGTTGGGTCTCTGTCATCTCATGGCAGGTACCTTCATGTTTGGCTGTTGGTGGTTGGGTAAAGAAGCCGGTGTCGGACAGGAACTGACCGAAAAATCCACCTTCATTCTCTTATACACGCTGAGTGTGGCCTTTTACATGCCTACGATCGCCTTGGCGAATACGACGGCCTTTACCATCCTGAAGAACAATGGCTACGACACCGTGAAGGATTTCCCGCCGATCCGTGTGTTGGGAACCGTTGGTTTCATCGTGACGATGTGGTTCGTCAACTGCGCCGTGTGGCTTGTGGAGAGTTCCTCCTGGGATGGGATCACCTTTACGCTGACGTTTGCAGAGAATCCCCATAAGTTCCAATATACTTATATGCAGTTCTTTGTCTCTGGTTTGCTGAGCATCATCCTTTTCCTCTATTGCTTCACCTTGCCGGAGTGTAAACTGACGAAGAAAGACCAGAAAGTATCGTTGGCAGAGAGTTTTGGCTTGAATGCATTCAAACTGTTCAAGACCCGGAAGATGGCATTGTTCTTTATCTTCTCGGCACTATTAGGCATGTGCCTACAGGTTACCAACGGCTATGCCGGACCGTTCATCACCAGTTTCAAAGGCAGTACCGACCCCGTCGTCGCATCGTCCTTTGCTGCGAACAATGCCACGTTGCTCACTTCGATCAGTCAGATTAGTGAGGCGCTCTGTATTCTGATGATCCCGTTCTTCCTGAAACGCTACGGCATTAAAATCGTCATGCTGATGTCATTGTTTGCCTGGGTCTTCCGTTTCGGTTTCTTTGGCATCGGCGACCCGACGATGCCAGGCGTGTTGTTCTTCATCCTATCCTGTATTGTCTATGGTGTCGCCTTCGACTTCTTCAATGTCTCCGGTGGTATCTTTGTCGATCAGGAGTGCGAGCCATCAGTCAAGGCTTCTGCCCAAGGTCTGTTCATGATGATGACCAATGGTGTGGGGGCCACTGTGGGAACCTTGGTCGCTGGTGAGATCGTCAACCACTATTGTTCTTGGCAGGACGGATTTCTACAAGGTGACTGGACCACCTGTTGGTTTATCTTTGCCACCTTCGCCATTGTGGTGGGTGTGATGTTTGCCCTGGTGTTCAAACCTGATCAGAAAGAGCGAGGCGTATGAAGGAAGTGAGGTTTTTCTATGTGCCAGATGCCCAGCAGCAGACAGAACTGCCGCCTGACGAAGCCATGCATGCCATGCGCGTCCTCCGGTTGAAGGGTGGGGATGAGTTGTTCCTGATGGACGGCAAGGGTAACTACTATAAGGCCGAAGTAACCATCGCGGCCACACACCATTGCTATTATGAGATTAAGGAATGTCTGCCTCAGGAGCCTCAGTGGAAAGGGCACCGGCACCTTGCCATCGCCCCCACGAAAATGTTGGACCGTATTGAGTGGATGACAGAAAAAGCGACGGAAATAGGCGTTGACGAGATCTCATTTATCAACTGTCAGTTTTCGGAGAGAAGACTGTTGAAGACGACCCGTCTCGAGAAAATCGCTATTTCCGCCGTCAAACAGAGTCGAAAGGCCTGGAAACCCGTACTCAATGACATGGAACATCTGAAACGGTTTCTTGAATTGCCGAGAAAAGGAAAGAAATATATTGCACATTGTTATCAGGAAATACCACGTACCTATCTCTTTGAGGAGTTACAGAAGAATGCAGATGACGAGGAGGTCACTGTGCTGGTAGGTCCTGAGGGCGATTTCAGTCTTGAAGAAGTCAAGGACTGTATGGAAAAAGGCTATCAGAGCGTCCATCTGGGAGACAGTCGTCTGCGCACGGAAACAGCCGGACTTGCTGTTGTCATGATGATGCAATTGGCTCAGAAACAAATCAAATAATAAAACGAATAATATGACTGACGAGAAAATTATGTCAACCATCAAACCCGATGGTGAGTGCTGGCAACCGGAACTTGAAACCATGCCAAGAGAGCAACTGGAACAGTTGCAAGTAAAGAAACTGAAGAAGAGCATCGACATTGCCCTGAAATCTCCTTTCTACAAGAAGCGTTTGGGTGATCTCGGTATCACAAGCGATTCCATCAATTCACTTGCCGACCTCCGCAAGATCCCCTTCACGACCAAGCAGGATCTGCGCGACAACTATCCCTACGGACTGGTTGGCGGCAATCTGGACGATGCCGTCCGTATCCACTCCACGAGTGGAACGACGGGTAATCCTTGTGTCGTTGTCTATTCTGAGCATGACATCTGCTCGTGGGCCAATATGATTGCCCGTAACCTCTATATGGTGGGATGCCGTAAGAGCGATGTGTTCCAGAACTCCAGCGGTTACGGTATGTTCACCGGTGGTCTTGGCTTCCAGTATGGTGCAGAGTGGTTAGGGGCCATGACGGTGCCTGCTGGCGCAGGTAACTCCAAGCGCCAGATCAAGTTCGTCAAGGATTTCGGCACCACCTGTCTCCACGCCATTCCCTCGTATGCCATCCGTCTGGCAGAGGTATTCAAGGAGGAAGGGGTAGACCCTGCCACGACGAAACTTCGTACGCTCTGTATCGGTGCTGAGCCTCATACGGAGGAACAGCGTCGTCGTATTGAGCGTATGTTGGGTGTGAAGGCCTACAATTCATTCGGCATGACCGAGATGAACGGCCCTGGCGTGGCCTTTGAGTGTAAGTATCAGGAAGGTATGCACCTCTGGGAGGATAACTATATCGTGGAGATTGTCGATCCCGACACCCTCGAACCGCTGCCTGATGGTGAGATGGGAGAGATGGTGCTCACCACGCTCGACCGCGACATGATGCCTATATTAAGGTATCGCACGCGCGACCTGACCCGTATCATTGCCGAACCGTGTAAGTGCGGACGTACGCATCGTCGTATTGACCGTATCAAGGGTCGTACCGACGATATGTTCATCATCAAGGGCGTGAACGTGTTCCCGATGCAGGTGGAGAAGATCCTCGTGCAGTATCCGGGTCTTGGCAGCAACTACCTGATTACGCTTGAAACCATCGACGATAACGATGTGATGACCGTAGAGGTTGAGATCGACGGCTTGGAAACGGATATCTATCCCGAGATCCAGAAGATGACGAAGGATATCCAGCGTGCCTTGAAGGACGAGATCCTCTTGACGCCCCGCGTGAAACTCGTCCAGAAGGGCTCTCTGCCGCAGAGCGAGGGTAAGGCCGTGCGTGTCCATGATCTCCGCAACAACAAGTAGAGTAGGGGATGTTATTGGACAAGAAGATTCATCGGACTCTATTGACAGTCATTCTGTTTTGCGGAATGACTGTCATGTGTCATGCTCAAGTCAAACTGTCAGATCTGTTTCGGGCCATGCCGGACTCGCTCCTACCTGTGCTTTCTGAAAACAACCGTCTGGATATGATCGACTTTATGGCATCCGGAATGAAGGCGGAAGTATCGAACAGGCTGGGGGGAAAGAGTGAGATGACCTTGTTGACGGATGACAGTCTGCGTGTGAAGGTCAGTGAGGCACTGACGGTGATACTTTTGCTTATTACGCCTTTGGATTCCATTGAAAATGGCGGCAATATCATCTGTTTCATCCGGACTTATGGCACCGACGCGTCTATGCTTCAATCTGTTACGTCGTTCTATACCCCTCAATGGAGTCAGATCGATCAGACGCCACCTCTTCAGGAGGAAGATCGCCGGCGGATTCAGGCGCTGGATATGCAAACTATTCTAAATTGGGAGCGTGATATTCTAAAAAAAGATTAAAATTGTTGCATCATATCTGCGAATGATATGAATGAAGTTAAATAATTCGTATATTTGCGCCGTGTTTTTCATGGTATTAGATTATTAAGGTTAAAAAAAGAAAATCGGATGTCGTGAGACATCCAATTTTCTGAACCAGCCGAAAATTATCAGTAGGCTTGGTTTCGGAAAGGGAACTTGGGAAAGTTTCCTTTTCTTTTTTTTGTCCTTAATAACTTCTGGCAATGATGACTCTTGCCTTTGAAGGTTTTCCGCTGACCATATCGATGCCGGGCGTCTGTTCCACACCGAAAGGCACGCAACGGATGGTGGCCTGTGTCTCTTCCTTGATCTGTGCCTCCGTCTCGGCAGTGCCGTCCCAGTGGCAGAGGAAGAACCCGCCGTCCTTCACACGCTCCTTGAACTCTTCATAGTTATCGCATTCGTAGATATGGGCATCCCGATAGTTCTTGGCCTTCTGGAAGATATTCTTCTGGATGTCTTCTAACAACTGCTCGACATACGCCACAATGCCTTCGATGGGACGTGTCTCCTTCTCTAATGTATCGCGACGCATCACCTCGATGGTGCCGTTCTCCAAATCGCGGGCACCCAGAACAAGACGGACGGGCACACCCTTCAACTCGTAGTCGGCAAACTTGAAGCCAGGACGTTTGTTGTCGGCATCGTCATATTTCACGGTGATACCCTTTGCACGCAATGCTTCGATAATCGGGGTGACTTCCTTGTTGACCTGTTCCATCTGCTCGGGTTTGGTGGCGATGGGGATGATGACCACTTGCAGTGGTGCCAGTTTGGGAGGCAGTACCAGACCGTTGTCGTCGGAGTGGGTCATAATCAATGCACCGATGAGTCGGGTAGAGACACCCCACGAAGTGGCCCAGACGTATTCTGGCTTATTGTCCTTATTCAAGTAGGTCACCTCAAAGGCCTTGGCAAAGTTCTGTCCGAGGAAATGGGAGGTACCAGACTGTAGGGCCTTACCATCCTGCATCATAGCCTCGATGGTGTAAGTGTCGAGGGCTCCGGCAAAACGCTCGGTCTCGCTCTTTACGCCCTGCACGACGGGCACAGCCATCCATTCCTCAGCAAACTTGGCATAGACCTTCAGCATCTTCTGTGCCTCCTCTTCGGCCTCCTCACGAGTGGCATGGGCCGTATGGCCTTCCTGCCACAAGAACTCTGAGGTGCGCAGGAAGGGACGGGTACGCATCTCCCAGCGCATGACGTTACACCACTGGTTGCACATCAGGGGCAGGTCGCGCCAGGACTGAATCCAGTTCTTGTAGGTGTTCCAGATGATCGTCTCCGACGTAGGACGGATAAACAGCTCTTCCTCCAACTTGGCGGCAGGATCGACCACCACGCCGCTCTTGTCATCGGTAGCCTTCAGG
>JAGCRH010000034.1 GCA_017964785.1 Prevotella sp. | reverse complement strand
ATCTCTTTCGGGGTGCCTTGGAAGACCACCTCGCCGCCTTTGCGTCCAGCCTTCGGACCGATATCCACGATATAGTCGGCATTGAGCATCATGTCCTGGTCGTGCTCCACGACGATGACGGTGTTACCCAGGTCACGCAGTTCTTTCAGCGAGTGAATCAGTCGTTCGTTGTCACGCTGGTGCAGACCGATACTCGGCTCGTCGAGGATATACAGTACGTTGACCAGTTGCGAGCCTATCTGTGTGGCTAGGCGGATGCGCTGGCTTTCACCGCCGGAGAGTGAGGCTGACTGGCGGTTCAGGGCGAGATAGTCGAGCCCTACCTCTAACAGGAAGTTGAGACGGGTGCGAATCTCTTTCAGAATCTCTGCGGCAATCTGCTGTTGCTGGTGATCCAGATGTTCCTCTACCTGATCGAGCCATTCCCGCAGTTCGGCGATGTCCATCGATGCCAGTTCCGAGATATTCTTATCCCAGATACGGTAGGAGAGGGCTTCGCGGTTGAGTCGTTGTCCGTGACACTCCGGACATTCGCATTCTGCCAGAAACTGGTCGGCCCATTTCTGTCCTGATGCGGAGTCGTCATTGTCCATCACACTACGGAGGTATTTGATGATACCATCGAAGGTCGTGAAATAGTCGCTGGATGTATGTACCAGTTCCTTCTCGATACGGACGCTCTCCAAGGAGCCGTAGAGGATTTCCCTCATGGCCTCGTCGGGGATGTCCTCGATGGGAGTGTCGAGGTTGCAGTCGTGTTTCTTCAACAGGGCATCAATCTGCCAGAAGATCATTTGGTTCTTGTATTTGCCGAGGGGAACGATGCCCCCTTCACGGATGGTCAGTTTGCGGTCGGGGATGACTTTTTTGAGATCTATCTCGTTGATGATGCCCAAGCCCTTGCAGTGGGGACACGCCCCTTGGGGGGAGTTGAATGAGAAATTGTTGGGGGCTGGGTCGCTGTAACTGATGCCAGTTGTCGGGCACATCAGACGCTTGGAGAAATGTTTGATGGCTCCAGTGTCCTTGTCGAGGATCATGATGAGTCCTTCGCCTTGCTTCATGGCGATGCCGACAGACTTTTTCAAACGGTCGCTATCCTTGTCGGAAACCTGTAATTTATCGATGACCACCTCGATATTATGGTTCTTGTAGCGGTCCACCTTCATGCCGCGAGTCACCTCAACCAGTTCACCGTCCACCCGCATGTTCAGGTAGCCTTTCCGGCGCATGGCCTCGAAGAGTTCGCGATAATGTCCTTTACGGCTCCGTACCACTGGCGCAAGTATAAAAATCTTTTTGCCCTCATAGTCGTGCAGAATCATGTCGAGCACTTTCTCTTCCGTATATTTCACCATCTCCTCGCCGGTGGCATAACTGTAAGCCTTGCCGGCACGTGCAAAGAGCAGGCGCAGGTAGTCGTAGATCTCCGTCGTAGTGCCGACGGTGGAACGGGGGTTCTTGTTGGTGGTCTTCTGTTCGATGCTGATGACGGGTGAGAGTCCGGTGATCTTATCGACATCCGGTCGCTCCGTGCCGCCAAGGAAATTACGGGCATAGGCAGAGAAGGTCTCGATATAGCGCCGTTGTCCTTCGGCAAAGATGGTGTCGAAGGCGAGTGACGACTTACCGGAGCCACTCAGTCCGGTGATGACTGTCAGCGAGTTACGTGGTATCTCCACATCCACATTCTTCAGGTTGTGGACACGGGCACCATACACATTGATCTTGTCGTCCATGTCTTAGTCGTTCAGTCTGCCTCCTTCGGTAAAGCCTGTCAGCACATTCACGTCCTTACGGATATTGTATTCCCTACCGTCGGCTCCTTTCGCCTTCACCAACAGGAAATAGGTACCGTCTCTCACCACCTTGCCGTTATAGGTGCCGTCCCACTCGCCGGCGGGGTCAGTCCATTCATAGAGTTTCTGTCCCCACCTGTTAAAGATGTATGCGTGGAACTCCACAATGCTCTGATACTCCTTAGCCCTGAATGTGGGGTTCTTCTCATCGCCGTTGGGTGAGAAGGCATTGGGGAAGGAGAGTTTGCTTTCGCTGACGGTTACTTTGATAGGGGTGACAGGCAGTTCTTCGCTCTCCGCACTGGCTTTCGCTTTCAGGGTGACAACGAAGGTTCCCGACTCGGTGAAGGTGTATTCGGTGTCCTCCTCGTAACGCACCATCATCTCCGTTTCCTCATTCTCTTTCTTGAAGTGCCACTCGTAGATGGGGTTGTAGCCGCTCATGTTGTAGGGATTGGCACGGAAGGTGACAGCCAGCGGGGCCTGTCCGGCAAAGTCGGAAGTGGCCTCGGTCTCTTTCCCGTCATCATTGATGTAAGTGGCCGACGGCGAGACACCTGGATTGTTGTTCTGTGCTTGCACAGCCAGACACAAAATGGCTGTCAATGACAGCAGAATTATTCTTTTTATTCTCATTTTCTAATGTATTAACGTGCAAAGATAGTAAATATTTCATAAATCTTACCCTTTAGTTCATAATTATTTTGTATTTTTGCACGGTAATTTGGATAAAACGGAGATTATGGCAAGGATTTTAAGATATTTTGTGCTGTTGCTCGCGCTGATGTTTACGGTGGATTCCGTAGCACAGGGGGCTGATGAGATACGCAGTACGCATAAGGTGAAGCGGAAGGAAACCATCTTCGGCATTGCCAGGATGTACGACCTGACCATAGAGGATCTCATCAAGGCCAATCCGGAGATGAGAGAGCCTGGCTATGAGTTGAAGAAGGGGACCGTGATTAATATCCCTTATACGAAGCCTGATTCTACGATGATTGCCTATACGGAGAAACCGGCTGTCGTGCCTGCTGCAAAACAGGCTTCAGCCGATGATGTGCGCCAGCGGGAGATCCGTGTCGGGGTGATGCTGCCCCTGCACAATGTCAATGACGACGGGAAGCGCATGGTGGAGTACTACCGTGGTATCCTGATGGCCTGTGACAGTCTGAAGAAGACGGGCCTTTCCATCGATGTACATGCCTGGAATGCCGCCGAGGACGCTGATATATCGAAGATCCTGCAAGACCCCGCTGCGGCTAAGTGTGACATTATCTTCGGTCCGCTCTATTCCAAGCAGATGCAGGTGCTCTCCGACTTCGTGGAGAAAAACGACATCCTTTTGGTGATACCCTTCTCCATCACGGCACCGCAGATGCTGACGAATAGGAATATCTTCCAGATATGGCAGTCGCCGACGACTATCAACGATGCCACCATTGTACGTTATTTAGAGAAATTCAAGGATTATCATCCCGTATTCATCGACTGCAACGACTCCACGAGTAAAAAGGGCATTTTTACTTTCGGTCTCCGTCGACAGTTGGAGGGACGGGGCATCGAGTATGGCATCACCAACCTGAAATCCAGTGAGGAGGTGTTTTCAAGGTCTTTCAGCCGTACGCAGAAGAATATGGTCATCCTGAATACAGGACGTTCCCCGGAATTAGGTGTGGCCTTTGCCAAGATCAACGGACTGAAGTTCAATAACCCCTCGCTCGACATCTCGATGTTTGGTTATACCGAGTGGCTGATGTACACCCGTACCCATCTGGAGAACTTTTATAAGTACGATACCTATATCCCTTCTCACTTCTATTACAATCCCCTGTCTGCAGCGACGGAGCGACTGGAACAGAAGTACCGCTGGAACTTCCACAGCGATATGCAGAATGCCCTGCCGCGTTTTGCACTGACAGGTTTCGACCATGCCTATTTCTTCCTGAAGGGACTGCACAAGTATGGCAAGACCTTCAACGGGGCGGCGGGTATGTTCGGCTATCCTCCTGTACAGACGCCATTGGTGTTTGAACGGATGGGTAATGGCGGACTGCAGAACCATAGTATCCTCTTCGTTCACTATACCCCGGAGCACAGGGTGGAAACGGTGAAGTTTTAGTGAATAGTGAAAAGTGTCGGATGAAAAATAAGACAGACAAAAGGCGAGGAATGGTGAAAGTGGCAGTGCTACTTATCACTTATCACTTATCACTTATCACTTCTTTTGCCCAGGTGGGTGAGTATCGTAACGACCTTGCCATTGGCGGCAGTGCCGGTTATACGATGAGTAACATCGCCTTTGTGCCGAAGGTGCCGCAGGGACAGTTGGGTGGACTGACGTTTGGCCTTACGGCCCGTTATACTTGTGAGAAATATTTCAGTAGTATCTGTGCCGTCGTGGGCGAGGTCAACTACGCGCAGATCGGTTGGAAGGAACGTATCTGGGATAAGAACGATCAGCCGGTGGTAATGCTGGCGGATACCACCCAGGCACTGGCTTATTCCCGTAAGATGGCCTATGTTCAGATACCTTTCCTGGCTCGTCTGGGGTGGGGGCGCGAGCGGAGTGGCCTTCAGTTCTTCTTCCAGATAGGACCGCAAATCGGTTTTTTCCTCAGTGAGAAGACCGAGACCAACTTCGATCGTTCTACGCCGATCAAGAACTATCGTGCCTCGAATGTGGTGGCACAGGACACGATGGCTGTGGAGAATACGTTCGACTATGGTATAACCGCCGGTGCAGGCGTGGAGTTCAGTAACCGCCACTTGGGCCATTTCATCATTGAAGGGCGTTATTACTATGGACTGGGCAATATCTACGGTGCTACGAAGCGCGACTACTTTGCCCGTTCCAACTTCGGGAATATCGTCGTCAAGTGTACCTACTTGTTCGACATCATCAGAACCAAAAATTCTAAAATTAAATAATCATGTTTGAAGGACAACCTAAAGGTTTATTTGCGTTGGCACTGGCCAACACGGGCGAGCGCTTCGGTTATTATACGATGCTCGCAGTTTTCGCATTGTTTTTGAGAGCCAACTATGGATTGTCGCCAGCCCTGGCAGGAACTATCTATAGCGCATTCCTCATGTTAGTCTATTTCTTCCCCCTTATCGGTGGTATCATGGCCGACAAGTTCGGTTTTGGTAAGATGGTGACGACGGGTATCATGATCATGTTTGCAGGTTACCTGTTGTTGGCGGTGCCTTTGGGAGGCGACAACACGGCCCTGATTGTCATGCTGGCTGCCCTGTTGCTTATCGGCTTTGGCACGGGTCTGTTCAAGGGTAACCTCCAGGTGATGGTGGGCGACCTCTACAATGATCCGAAGTATGCCGACAAGCGCGATGCCGGTTTCTCCATCTTCTACATGGCCATCAACATCGGTGCCTTGTTTGCCCCGACGGCTGCCATCAAGATCAAGGAGTATGCCGAGACAGCCTTGGGCTATTCCAGCAACGATGCCTACCACTTCTCGTTTGCTGTGGCCTGTGCCTCGCTGATCTTGTCTATCGCCATCTATTATATCTTCCGTTCTACCTTCCGTCATACGGAGGGCGGCAAGAAGAAGGCTGCCGCCGCTGATGCCGCACCCGTCGAGGAACTGTCGAATGCAGAGACCTCACAGCGCATCGTCGCCCTGTGTCTTGTCTTTGCTGTGGTCATCTTCTTCTGGATGGCCTTCCACCAGAACGGTCTGTCGCTGACCTACTTCGCCGATGAGTTTACGGCACAGTCGGCTGATGGTTTGCAGGCCATGTGTTTCGATGTATGGAACCTCGTGGCAGTAATCTTCATTGTCTATGCTTTGTTCTCGTTGTTCCAGAGCAAGACACAGAAGGGTAAGGCCATCTCTTTCGCCGTCATCGTGTTGGCTGTGTTGTTCCTCATACTACAGTATAATCCCGACGGAAGTGTCACGGTTTCTGCGCCTATCTTCCAGCAGTTCAACCCCTTCTATGTCGTGGCACTGACACCCGTGTCGATGGCTATCTTCGGTTCGTTGGCTGCCAAGGGCAAGGAGCCCTCTGCACCTCGTAAGATTGCCTATGGTATGATTGTGGCTGCAGTCGCTTATGCTTTGATGGCCTTCGGCTCCTTCGGTCTGCCTATGCCTCAGACGGAGATGGGGGCTGACGGTAATCCCGTGGCTGTGCATGTTGCCGATGTGACACCGAATCTGTTGATTATGGTCTACCTCGTGCTGACCTTCGGTGAACTCCTGCTCTCTCCGATGGGTATCTCCTTCGTGTCGAAGGTGGCTCCTCCGAAGTACAAGGGAATGATGATGGGTGGCTGGTTTGTGGCTACTGCCATCGGTAACCAACTTGTGGTTGTTGGTGGTCTCCTCTGGGGTGCCGTACCCTTGTGGATATGTTGGAGCGTCTTCCTCGGCGTCTGCCTCGTGGCCGCCATCTTCATGTTTGCGATGATGAAACGACTCGAAAAAGTGTGCTGAGTCTCGTCCCAATCTTAGTACTGATTGTACTTATCACGTGTTGCGTTGCCGTGTTCGGCAACGCAACGCTTGATGGTGCCAGTCAGGTGTCGCTCTTGGTGGCTTCGGCGGTGAGTGCCCTCGTCGGCCATTTCTCGAAACGCCTGACATGGGAGAATCTTGAAAAGGAAATAACGGATAAGGTGGCGAGTTGTACGCCTGCCATCATTATCTTGCTCTTGATCGGTGCTATTGGTGGCACGTGGATGGTATCGGGCATCGTGCCCACGATGATTTATTACGGTATGCAGATCATCCGACCTGAGGTGTTCCTTGTCAGCAGTAGTATCCTTTGTGCGCTGGTCAGTCTGATGATCGGTTCGTCGTGGACCACCGTTGCTACTATCGGTCTGGCCCTGATGGGTATTGGTAAGGCACATGGCTTCGATGACGGATGGATTGCGGGCAGCATCATCACCGGGGCCTACTTCGGTGACAAACTCTCGCCATTAAGCGATACCACGGTGCTGGCATCGAGTGTCTCCGGCACGCCGCTCTTCACCCATATCCGCTATATGCTTTTTACCACTGTCCCCACGTTTTGTATCTCATTGCTGATCTTCTTGATTGCTGGTTTTACGATGAATGTGTCGGGTCACGGCAACGTGTCGGAGTTTATGGACGGTTTGCAGCGCACATTCATTATCTCGCCGTGGCTGTTGGTTGTGCCGGTGCTAACGGGTGTGATGATTGCCCGTCGTTGGCCCTCGATGGTCGTGCTGTTTCTGGCCATCCTCTTGGCAGCGATTGTCGGCTTGTTAGTACAGCCGGAACTGGTGCGTAGTATATCAGGAGTTTCTGGCTCATCTGGAATATCCGGCCTCTACAAGGGAATGATGCAAGTATGTTATAGCAGTACGAACATCGAGACGGGAATGCCGATGCTCAACGAACTGGTGCGCACCAGTGGCATGGGCGGTATGATGCCTACCATCTGGCTCATCATCTGCGCCCAGACCTTCGGCGGTGTATTGACTGCTACGGGTCAGTTGCAAGACCTGATGCGCTATGTGCTGCGTCTGGTCAAGGGTACCGCCTCTTTGGTGGCTTCTACCGTCGGTACGGCACTCTTCTGCAACATCGCCCTTGCCGACCAGTATCTGTCCATCATGCTTTCCAGTCAGATTTTCAAGGACACCTATCGCGACAGGGGCTACGAACCACGTCTGCTGAGCCGCAGTTGCGAGGATGGTGCCACGGTGACGTCCGTGCTGGTGCCTTGGAATACCTGCGGACTGACGCAGAGCACCGTGCTCGGTGTCGCCACACTGACTTATCTGCCGTATTGTTTCTTCAACTATCTCTCGCCGCTGATGAGTATCTTCATCGCCTCCATCGGTTGGAAGATTAAGAAATTAGAAATTAGTAATTAGTAATTATGATTACCTCTATAGGCGAGTATTGGAGGCGATTGACACAATCGTTTGGAAGGACTTGCAAGGTTATCATCATTTTCTCATTTCTCAATCCTCATTTCTCATTTAGTCAATCGCTGACGATGGTAGAACTCAATTGTGAGAACCTTTTTGACTACTCTGATGACGTAGGCAAGGACGATACGGAATATCTGCCGGAGGCTACGCGCCATTGGACGAAGAAACGCTACTGGAAGAAACTGAATAACATCGCCCAGGAACTGTTGTCGACCTGCGACGACGGCATCCCCGACCTGATTGCCCTCTGCGAAGTGGAGAATGATTCGGTGCTCAATGACTTGACCCGTCACTCGCTTTTACGCAATGCCGGTTATGAATACCTTATGACCAGTTCGCCCGATGTCCGGGGCATTGATGTGGCCCTGCTCTATTCACCGTTTTCCTTCGCCCCTCAGCGCAGTTATCCCCTACGGGTGGAACCTGTCGACGGCATGCGTCCAACTCGTGATATCCTGTATGTCTCGGGGCTTATCCTTTCTGGCGATACCCTCCACATCTTCGTCGTCCATGCCCCCAGCCGCTATGGCGGTGAACACTATTCACAGCCTTTCCGTCGGGCTGTGGCTGACCGCCTCTGTCAGTCGTTGGACTCTATCCGCGCCATCACCCCTGATGCCCAGATCCTCATTGCCGGCGACTTCAACGACGGCCCCGACAGTCCGATGCTCCAACAGATCTGTCGTCAACGTATCCGCAACCTCACAAAAGATGCCCGAGGCGCAAATGGTGTTAAGGGCACCTATCGCTACAAGGGTGAGTGGGAGCGTATCGACCACATCCTTGGCTCCCCTAATATATATAATAAGGTGGACACGGCTTACATCCACGCTCCGAAGTTCCTCCTCGAAGACGAAAAACTCTACGGTGGCCTCCGTCCCCGTCGCACCTACAACGGCATGCGCTACCAGCCCGCTTACAGCGATCATCTCCCCCTCGTCATCCGCCTGCGCTGACGAAGAAAATCCCCGAAGTTTTCGTATGCCTTTTTATAGAAATGCTCCGCTATCCGCATCTTCCAGCCAACATCGTAGGCAATCCCCCGCAGATAATCGGCTTTCGCGGTGCTGACGGTCTTCGCCTGCTCCATACTGTCGATGACGGCCAGTGCCCTCCCCATATCCATTGCCGTGAATAACTCGTTATACTGCTGCCACGCGGATTTTGTCTTCCCACCATCCGTTGGTTTGCTGTGGTTCGTGCAATCTGTCAAGGCCAGCACGGCACATAATAATATAAGGTATATCGCCTGTTTCATTCAATTGCATGTGTGACGACTTTCAGCGTTGTTTTGGTTGGGGTGGTGGAGGCATGCGCACTGGGCCGCGTGGCATCATGTTGTCTTGATTGTCCCAGATGATTCCTTTCAATATATGACCGAAGTCAAAGCCGAACTTCTGGCCATTGTTGAACTTGATGTAGGGACTAACAATAGGATCCGTTACCCATTGTCCCGTCATAGGGTTCAGGTAACGCCTAACACCGGCATCCACGCCAAAGTTCTTGTGGAACCTGATGTCAGCATAGCCGCCATAGTTGGTTGTAGCCAGATAGGGATTCACCGCAGGACTTATCATGGATGAATTGCCATAGTAATAACCGAAGGCATGGAGAGAGAGGGCATCGTTCACCTGATACCCTACCGTACCACCAACACCATAGCGTGTCTGTATGAATCCCATTCCCACAAAACGATACTTGTCGGCCAGTGCAGAGGCGGAGAAGTTCCATCGTCCTGCATTCTGATAAAGTGTCAGTGAACCTGACTCACGGTCGAGTAACCCAGGCATGGAGTCGGCATCCCCACTGATGACGACTGCCGACCCACGCCACGGTGTAAATAACTTACCGCCATGTATGGTGTTCACTTCCCAACTACCCCGACGGTTATCATAGAGGCTGGGATCCACGTCAAGTTGGACAGCCGCATTGGTCTCGTTCATCGGCAGTATCGGTCTGAGCAAAAATGCCGAGTCTCGTTCCATCAGAAGAGAATCATTCATTGGTATGTTCCTGTCCAAACGCAGGGAATCCCTCGGCTGTTTCCTGTCTCCTTCGACTTCATTCTGTGCCGATACTACAGATGTCAACACAGACAGTATGGCTATCAGTATCGCTCTATTGTATGTACCCATATCTCTGTTTTTGTGTGCAAAGATATAAAAATTCCTCGATACCGCCAAAGGTTCTGGGGATTTTGTACTACCAAATCCTCACGCGATCCTTAGGTTCAAGATAGAGTTTGTCTGTCGGCTTGATGTCGTAGAGGCGATACCAGTCGTCCTGTAGGCGCATCATGCCATTGATGCGGTTGTGGGGGGCAGAGTGGTCATCGGTTTGGAAGAGATATTTCAGATATTTCTCCGAGCGTTCAGTTTCCTGCTTCCACAACTGTGCATACGAGAGGAAGAACTTCTTGATCTGCTCGTCGAACTGCTCGCCCTTGAAGCCCTGCTCGGTCAGTCGCTGCTTATAGCACTCCAAGGCCAGTTCGACGCCGCCATAGTCGGCCATGTTCTCGGCGAGCGTCTTCTCGCCGTCGGCATTCTGCCCGGGATAGGCCTCCAACTGGTTGAAGATTTCAATCATGGCTTGCTGCTTGGCCTGGAATGCCTGTTTGTCGGATGGTTGCCACCAGTCGCGGCTGTTGCCGGCGGCATCATACTCTGAGCCAATAATATCAAAGCCGTGACAGAACTCATGGCCGAAGGTGGTGGCGGCGGCATAGAGGGTTGCTTCGCTCAAGTCACCATTGAATCGGGAGCGCGTAATCCACGCAGGCAGGATGACCAATGAGTTGGCAGAACGCATGTGGAAAGCGTTGTCGGTGGTAAATCCTGTGTAGGAAGCCCAGAAATCCCATCCTATGTCGTCGAGATGTCTCCCAATCATCTTCTTGGAGGTCTGCACCGCGTGCTGACGCAGTTGGGTGACGGTAGCCAGCAGACAGTTGCCGCCTGCCTGTGGCGTCATCTCGTCGTTCCACTGCTCGGCGTATCCGATGTAGAACGTCATCGCCTCGGCTTTACGGCGGGCCTCGGCCTTCGTGGCGGCACTCATCCAGTCGAGTTTGTCGATACGCTGTATAAACAACGTGCGAATACGGTCCATGATATTCTGGCACTGCTGCTTGTAGATGTTGTCATAGCCATAGTTTTCCACCATGATGCGATACTTGTAGTAGGTGTTATAATGAAGCACGTTCTTCAGTATGGCAAAAAGGTCTGTCTGACCAGTCAGTTTGGGAACGCAGTAGGCATCTTGCGAAATCACATTATAAATCATGTAGTCGCGGAAGACAGGCACCAACTCCGGCTGCTCGCCGACCTTGGCGAACTGAAATACCAGGTTCAAGACCGTAGGCACGACGAGCCCGGCTTCAATCGCGTCTTTCTCTATGCCCATCAGCGTCCCGATGGTAAGCATCGCCTTCGTCAACTCCTCAATATCTATGGCCGCACGGGTCAACGGTAACGGGCGCTGCAGCATCTCAATGTTCACCAAAAAGGCATCCATCCCAATCTGCTCCAACTTCGTGGCATTCTCGCTGATTTGGGCTATGCGCTCGTCAGAATAGCCCAAGAGGTTCAGCGTCTGACAGTAGGATGCCACTTTCTCAGCCATGAGTTCCGATTTCTTCGAAGCCATCACGGTATCCATCTCCACCGTCTTGCCACCAGTGGCCATGAGGTTGGTCACTTTCTTCCCTTCACCAAGGAACGGCTTCAGGCAGAACAGCGGATTGTAGCCCAACTGATGCAGGGTGGCGAAGGCGGCATACAACTGGTCGGCGGTCTCAACCTGTTCCAGCATCTGTAGGCGTTCCTTCAGCAGGGCCACGCTGCGGCTGTCGTCCGCCATGGCCTCATCGACCTGACTGCGCAACAGAACCATCAGAGGATCGTTGCTGGTGGTCAGCGT
>JAGCRH010000033.1 GCA_017964785.1 Prevotella sp. | reverse complement strand
TGTCGTTCAGATTATAACGGCGGGCTATCGTACGGGGCTTGGCACCCTTGGCTATATGCATCGTCGTGTCGAGACGCACCAACTGAATACCATCCCAGAAAGAGCCCCACACGAGCCAAGGCTGATCGTTGTCGTCAATGATGAAATTGGGATCGATGGCATTCCAGTTGTCGCGCTGCTCACGAGAACAGACAATGCAACCTTCGTCATCCCATAAACCGTCAGCCAGTTTGCGGGTAGAAAGCAGTCCGATGGCTGAGCCGTTCTTGCCAAATGTAGAACAACTATAGGCCAGCCACCACCGTCCGTGCCACTGAATGACGTCAGGAGCCCATACATGATGGCGGAAACCGGGAACGGAGTCACGTGTCCATTTCGGTATCACCGACATCAGAGGTTTTGGTTCCACCGTCCATGTCTTGCGATCCTGCGAGGTCATCTGCTGGATACCCATGCCAGTACTATACATATAATATGTACTGTCCTCATAAGCCATCACGGGGTCGTGAACCATCGGCTGGTCAGTCTGGAAATCCGTTTTTGGATGTCCCTTGTCATGAGACTGAGAATATAGAGTGGTGCTCACAAGGAGCACCACTACTATAGAGAGAATTCGTTTCACAGTCATATATTATTCAGTAAGAACTATTTTATAGCCCCAAATAGTAACACCGGTCTTGCTGTCAAGAGCCGTGAAGCAAGGAGTCTTTGTATCAGTTGGTTCCAAAGTCTGTGGAACCATGACGCCCTTAAATTCTGAACCGATATTGAAAGTGATATACGAAGTACCAGACTTGACGCTCCAAGTACCAGTAACTCCACCAGAGATAGAACCATCGGCATTCAGTGTAACATTAACAGGAACAGAAATTTCCTTGGCAGCATGATCAAGTCCGTACCTATGAGTCAACAGCCTGTATTCACCTGGGATATCAGTTGTAGCCACCTTCTGAGCAACAGCAATACCTGCACTCTTCACGCCTTCACCTGTATATTCAAACGGAGCTGCTACCAGCCAGCCCTCTTCGTTTTGATAAACTTGGTGAACGCGTACCTCATGGCCCTCACCCCGATTCTGGAAGCGCGTATGATACACCAGATAGGTACGTCCGTCTTGAGCAGCGATGATACTGTTGTGACCTTGGGCGCGCTCAGCCCAATCACCTAATGTCTGGAAGCCCCAGTCTCCATAAGCACCGAAGATATTTACGCCACGGTTACCGTCGTTCTCCGTAGGACCGAAGTTCAACTGATAGGTGTCATAAACTGCGGAACTGCCCTTACTGTCAACGAATGGTCCATCAGGATTCAGTGAGCGGAACACGCGCATCTGGTAACCGCCAGCAGCCTCCAGACCTCCATAAGTCATGAACAGGAAATAGTAACCGCCGATAAACTCGATGTAAGAGGCCTCACCCGATACATAATGTCCACCGGCAATCTTCTTGCCAAAGTAAGGATCTGAAGTCTCATTTTCAGCATATGTCACATCATAGTCACGCAGACCAGTCTCCTCATCAAGTTCCAGCATGAAGATACCACCGCTCCAAGAGCCGTATGACATCCATAGTTTGCCATCCTCGTCATAGAACACACAGGGGTCGATAGCATTCGGCCAGTGATTACCGTAGTTATCACTTGGAGCATAGCGTGAAGGTAGCGAAGTTTGCTCACCCAGGACAATCTCCAAGTCGGTAGATTTATAAGAATCACCATCCCTGAATCCACTCATCACAACAGGAGACTGATAGCGATAAGGACCTGCGATGTTGTCTGCTGTCAGCATAATGATGCTTGAATACCAAGCATCGCCATTGATGCTTAGATACATGCACCACTTACCCAACTTCTTGTTATAGATAACGTCAGGAGCCCACATATTACCATTAATATCGTATGTTGCACTACCGCGCTGAGACCAAGCAAGCGCGTTGAAGTTGAGGTCATACTCTGCTCCACCCTTCTCTACCTTAGTAATCTGAGGAGTGGTAAATGCATCGACATTATCGGCATTTGTGCTGGTAGCAGTAGCCCAGGGAGCAGTAAATGCCTCCCAAGACATCATATTGTTACACTTAGCAGCAGCACGGTGTGAACCGAAGATATAATACCTGCTGGTTGATGGATCCCAAACCACGCTTGGATCATGCACGCTGACACGCTTCAATGCTGATGGCCCCTCAGTCTGGGGATCGTCTTCTGTAGATTCTGAAGAAGTGGTCGTAAAAGACACCTCACTCGAATAAGCCACATCAAAACTTGTCTGCGCGAAACCACGAACGTAGTAGGTAGTGCTCTTAGTAAGACCGCCGATAGTCAGAACCATATCCTTACTGGTAGAATACACCTTATCATCACTAATTGTAGGATTAGGTGAAGTTGAATAGCATACACCACGATGGATGATGTGCGAACCAGTAGCCGTTGCAGTAACAATGGCATAGGTTCCAGAAACGGAAGTCACCGTCGGAGCCGTAACTGTCAGAGGATTGTTTACCTCGTTGAGGTCGTCCTTACAGGCTGTTGCCATCATTACGATGGCTAACAGCACTATAAATTTAGAGATATATTTCATAATATGATTCATTTAAATGATTATTCAAATACCAAGTGAGCACCTTCACAGGTGAAACGGAAGTAGAAATTGTCAGGATCAATGGTATTGATACCTAAGTAGTCCTGAGTATAGTCGTTTCCATCAGTACCATGCATCACAATTCTGATATCTGCAGTACCATCACCATTATTCACTATCTTGGCAGAAACCTTTGCACCATTCATAGCACCACGCCAAGCAGCCCACTCTTCATCAGTTGCGAAGCCACCAATCTTCTGGAAGTTAGCATTACCGTCAATGCCGGCGCCCCAACCCCAGTTGTCTGCACGTACAACACCATACTCGGCATTATCAGCCTTATTCAGAATAATAACAAAGTTCTTGAAATTGGCATCGCCAGCAGTGTAGTTGATGAAGTTGACGGTACATTCTGTATGAGCAGGCACTTGCACATTGGGGGTGAATACCGTCCACCATGGAGTAGTATTATCCGTTGCACCGATTGCATTGTCGAACACAAGGTGAGCACCCTCACAGGTAAAGCGGAAGTAGAAATTATCAGGATCAATGGTATTGATACCCTTATACTCCTGAACATAGTCCTTATCATCAACACCATGCATCACAATCTTAATATCTGCAGTACCATCACCATTATTGGTAACATAAGCAGTACACTTAGCCCCCTTCATGGCGTCACGCCAAGCAGCCCACTCTTCATCAGTTGCGAAACCACCTATCTTCTGGAAGTTAGCATTACCGTCAATGCCGGCGCCCCAACCCCAGTTGTCTGCACGTACGACACCATACTCTGCAGAAATATCAGCCTTATTCATAATAATCAAATAGTTCTTGAAATTGGCATCGCCAGCAGTGTAATTGGTGAAGTTCACCACCTTTGTTTCCTTTGGTTCTACCTTAATATTATCGGTAAATGCTGTCCACCAAGGTGTCGTATTGTCCTCAAGACCAATCATCAGTGGAGTTGGAACAACTACGGTCTGCGTGAATGCAGAGAGTTCTTTCACAACACTGAAGGTCTTACTTGCCATGACAGGCTTGTCGGCATTAGCACCCTTGAAGGTCTTGTTATAGAGAACAATAAGTGTTTTCTGACCAAGGTCTGTCATATTAGGAATAGCCTCGAACTGAAGATTCTCTGCAGTAACATTTGCAGTAACACCTTCCTCGAAGGTAACAGTTGCTGTCACATTAGCCATAGCCTCAGCGAGTTCTGTGCCAACAAGTACTTCACTGGGTACACCAGACAACTCCATAGAAAGAGGTTGCTTATCATTGGCAGAAGTGCAACCACCGATTGGCTCGACATTGGTAGAGATGAAGTTAACCAATGACTGTTCAATACCGATACGGCATGCCAAAGGAGCATCAGTTCCTGTTGAAGGGAATGGAGTCGTCTGAGTATAAGTCTTTGTCAGCGTTCCATTGGTCATTTTGATAAAGAGACCACCATCAGTACGATCAACGGTCAGTGTAATCTTACCATTCATCTTTTGAACGGAAGCATCAATATCATCCTCACCTGATGAATTGTTAAAGTTACCATCAACAAGACTACGATCAATTTCAGTACCTACAGTATTCCACTCAGAGTTTTTTGAAGGATCGTTGTCATAACGAATAACACCATACTCATCACCCAGTTCGCCTGTCTCTGCATTTTTACATGCATTCAGGACAATATAGAAGTTTTTATAATACTTATTGTCAGGATTGACAGTCAGCATAAACTGAGCCTGCCACTTTGCACCAGCGGGTACGACATAAGTCTTACCTAATGTGAAGAAACCAGAGGACAGATCTTCCTTACCGATGTTATACACATCTTCCATCTGACCCACGAGTTCCTCCTCTGGTTCGGGTTCATCCTCTTCACCGCCCATTTCTGAGAGCCAGTCAGGAGCGCCTACGTTATAAAGGTCTCCACCCTCACAACTCGTCATAGTCAGCAAGGCAAGGGCTGCCATGAAAAAGACAGATGCTAATTTATTGATATATTTCATAATTGTATCTTTTTACAGTTTCACTTTACTTTTTGGACAACTCAACAACAGGGTGAATCTTCCATCCCTTCTTTGCGAAGTAGTCAGAATTGTTTCTATTAAGGTTGGCAGAATTTCCTCTCAGGTTGGCATTGTTGTTCAATGTTGACTGGAAGATAGGCAGGAACTCATGTCCAGGAACATAGTCATCGAAAGAACTGATAACTCCAATATCACCATATTTCACCTCATCCTTCACCTTTGAGCAGTCAGGAGTCAGGATGTATGCAGAATGTTCCTTCATCTGCTTCAAACGATCTGCGGAATAGAAGAATCCCCAGCGCAGCAAATCGAAGCCACGACCATGCTCACAACCGAATTCTGTCGGACGTTCCACGTTGGCAATCTGCTCAAACAGCAAGTCGGCGGTATTATAGTCAGACAACTGTAGGTCTTCCAGATTAGCGCGGCGGCGCACCTCATTGATCCAGTCGATAGCCTGCTGTGTAGGACCGTTCACCTCATTCTCGCACTCAGCGGCACGAAGCAGAACATCAGAGTAACGCATCAGTCGGAGGTTGATACCACATCTCAGACCTGTAATAGCAGAGGAATAAAGATTTGTGCGCAGATTTGTCCACTTGGCAATAGGCAGACCACCATTGTCGCTTGGGCGTGTAACTGACTTCACCTGTTTGGGGGTCTCTCCTGGTGCAGGTTTCACATAAATATAATCCTCTTCTGTCAGCGTCTCTGTATAGTATGAGTTGCCAAACGCATAGTTGTCCCACTCTGGCTCATAAGTAGCAATAGTCCAATAAAGGCGTGGGTCAAGAGAGTTACCCTTTGTTCTCTGGCTTTTGTAAAGATGGTAGAGCCAAGGAGAAGCAGACAGATCTGCCCAACCACTTGCATATTCACCTGCAAAGTTAGCCTCTAAGGCATGCCCTTGGGCAGAGTTCTTACTAACATTCACTTGAGTCCACTCATCGTCTGAGCCCTGTTGGGTGCCATAATCCATGAACTGAATCTCAAAGAGACTTTCAGCATTGTTCTCGTAAGCAGACCCTTCACGGAAGTTATCACCATATTCTTTCATTAACTCATAATTACCATACGTGCCGACAATAATGGCTTTCAGCGTGACAAGAGCCTCATTGTACTTATGTCGCTGCATAAGTGCACGCGCATAGAAGCCTGCGGCGGCTCCTTTATTGGCACGACCTTTCGCCCACTCACCGCCCAAGTCCTTGGTAGGCAGCAGTTCGAGAGCCTCTTCAAAGTCTTTCTCTACCTGATCCATTACGCGGTCATATTGGTCGAACTCGTCCTCATCTCCTTCCTGCCAGTTATAAGCATACAGACCTTCCATGGTAGAGTAGTCGTTGTAACTAGTAATAAGTGCAGGATTCTGGTAATAGTTAGCAAGATTAAAGTAAGCGAGACCACGAATGAACAATGCCTGTCCCTTGATACGTTTCATTGTTTCCGTCAGTGCTGTATTATCCTCACCACATTTGGTGATGATAAAATTACAAACGTTGATGGCAAAATACTGGTCACGCCAGATCCAGTCTGCGGCAACTTCGTTAGTGGCAGCCGCATTGAAATGGTCTATACCTAAATACCATGCATGTTGTGGGTTCCACATCTCATCACCGCGAACCGCATCATGAGCATAACCGACACGAGCATAGGTGCCTTCCATACGCATGTGATGGTAACATGCAATAACAGCCTCCTCCAAGTCGTCTACTGTGTTACCAAAGGTTGCAGTAGTCGGTTCGTTAGGGTTTGCCAAGTCCAGTTTTTCGCTGCACGAAGTCAGCGAACCGATACCCAATATCAGGGCAAATGTTACTTTATATAGTTTCATAATCATTTTCAATTATCGTTTTTCACTTATCAATTTTAGAACGAGAAGAGGATACCAGCCATGAAACTGCGTGCACTGGGGTAAGAGCACCAGTTGTTACCAGGTTGGAAAGGAGCACCGGCAAAGTCTACATTGTAGCCTTTATATTTGGTAAAGGTATAGAGATTCTGAGCCGATACATAGACACGGGCTCCGGAAACCACTCCCTTAAACCACTTGTCGGGGAAGTTATAGCCTAACTCGATATTGGCAATTTTCCAATATGCAGCATTCTGGATCCTTCGGTCACTGAACAAGTCGTTCCATGCCTGAGACGCAGTGCTTTCTATATAAGTACGAGGAACATTGGAAATATATGTCAAACCATCGTCAGACCAGCGATTGGCTTCTGATACAGAAGCCTCCTTGTTGAGATAGCCATAGGATGAGGTCAGTGTGTTGTACAGACCATCTGTAACATGATAGTTCAAAGAACCAAAGGTAGAGATAGCCAAATCGAGATTCTTATACTCGAAACGCGCGCTGATACCAAAGTTCACCTTAGGCATACCGCTGCCGATGGTCGTGCGATCATAGGTGTCAATGACACCATCAGGTGTGCCGTCAGGACCACTGATGTCCTTATAAAGACAGTCACCGACGTTGGCACCCACCTGTGTGGCATGATCGTCCAAGTCTGCCTGTGTGCGGGCAATACCCTCATAGACATAGCCGTAGAACTGACCAACTTCCTCACCTACCTTTGTGATACAGTCGCCTTCCAAATATGGCTCGTTGGTGAAGCCGAGTGAGGTCACCTTGTTCTTCAAAGTACTAAGGTTAGCACTCACCTGCCACTTGAAAGGATGGTCGTTGTTTCGATAGGTAGCAGAAAACTCAAAGCCACTGTTCTCCATAGTAGCTGCATTCATCGTCACCTTATAGGCGGGGTTGTTCAAAGAGCCTGCACCTGCCGTTGAGGGAACAGGAACGCTGTACAGCAACTCTGACGACTTGTTCTTATACCACTCTGCAGTGAACTCCAAACGGTTGTTGAACATAGCGAGGTCAATACCGATATTGGTTGTCTTCTTCTTCTCCCATGTGATGTTCTCATTCACATATCTCTCAATAGCAGAACCAGAAACTATATTGTTACCAAAACTATAGAGAAGGTATCCATAACGCATTGTCGCCTGATACATGTATTCTCCGATATTCTCGTTACCGAGTTCACCATAACTGGCACGAACTTTGAACATATTAACGATGTCACGGTTGATAGGGAAGAACTTTTCCTTATCAAAACGCCAACCTATAGAGATTGACGGGAAGGTACCCCAGCGGATATTCTTAGACAGACGGGAACTACCGTCACGACGGATAACGAAAGAGAAAAGGTACTTGCTGTCATAATCATAGATCAGACGACCAATAAAAGAGGTCAGAGCATGCTTGCTTTCGTTGGAACTGGAATTTCTGTCGTTTGCATTACCCAATTGGAGGAAGTAAGGCTCTGGGAAGTTCTTTCCCTCACCCCATAGAGAGTTGTAGTTTTCCTCCTCATAGGTGATACCGCCTAATAAATTAACATGGTGTAATCCGAATGTTCCGTCATAAGTGATAGTATTTTCCACAAGGAAGTCTGACCATTGACGTGTTTCCTTGCTTAGTTTCTCATTACTCTTATCCAAATAGACTTTACCACTTTGAATCCATGCTGATGTCCAGTTCTTATACGATGCATAGGTCTTGCTGTAAGAGAGGTTGAGTTTATAGTTCAATTTTTGACTCTTGCTGTCGATGCCGATCATCTTCAGCAGGTTTACATCAGCAGAACCGGTAGCAAGTACACGATCAACTATAGTGTTACGTGTTATCAAGTTGTTGACCAGCAGAGGGTTGGCACGCATGATAGGACCATGCACTGACTCGTAATAGGTGCCATAGCCATAACTGTCATAACTGTAATTCTTGGCAGCAGAAACAATATCATCCAGATACCATGTTGACTCGTCGTATGCTTTGATAGTTGGTGGCATCAGCAAAGAGTTGCTTAACACATTGGCGCCATCCATTCCATAAAGTCCTTGGATGTACTCCTGATCGTTACCTATACCAATACCATCTTGGTTAGAGTGAGAGTAAACGAGGCTGGTATGGAAGTTGATGAACTTCGTCTCCATCGTATTGTTCACACGTGCCGTAAAACGCTGGTAGTTAGGACCTGCGCCCTTCAAAGTTCCTTTCTGCTGGAAATAGTCAAGACCTACACTATATGTGTTATGTGCACCACCACCACTGAGGTTAATGTTGTGGTTCTGACGGAATCCAGTCTTAAAGGCCTCATCCACCCAGTTGGTATTGGTGTTGTCCTGAAATGCATATCTACCAGTCTCAGTATGATAAGTGTAACCACCAGGCAGAGTCCTCTGGACACCAGATACCTGGCTAGTGTTTGCAAAAGCCTGTCCTATGTATTGGCTATACTGATCAGCATTCATCATCTTATACTCACCAGTAGGAATCCAGTCAACACCGAAGTAGCCCTTATAGTCCACTTTCAGGGGTTGTTCCTTCTTACCATTCTTGGTCGTGATGATTACCACGCCGTTAGCAGCACGAGAACCGTAGATAGCACCGGCAGATGCATCCTTCAACACCTGAATGGTCTCGATATCGTTAGGAGAGAAATCACGAATAGAAGTACCCATGGGCACGCCGTCAATGACATACAGTGGAGCGGTACTACCAAAGGTACCCAAACCACGAATCTTCACGGCTGGGTCCGCACCCGGCTGACCGTCAGAAGTAATCTGTACACCAGCCACCTTACCTTCCAGCATAGAAGAAATGTTTGAGTGAGACACGCGCTTCAGTTCTTCAGCATTCACGATAGACACAGAACCAGTCAGGTCTGCTTTCTTCTGGGTACCATAACCCACAACCACCACCTGATCGAGAACTTGGGCGTCAGATTCAAGTTGGATCTGTCCAAGAACAGCACGTCCGTTTACGGCAATCTCACGATCCTTAAAACCTACATAACTTACCACGAGAGTGGCATCCGAAGGAGCATTCACCTGGAAGTTACCGTCATAGTCGGTCACTACACCGGTCTGGGATCCCTTTACCTTGATGGTTGCACCAATCAATGCTTCACCATCTTGGTCAACAACCTGGCCGCTGACCTGAATGGTCTGCTGTGCCACTGATGCCATCGCAAATATCGGACAGACTGTAAGTCCTACCAGCACATTTAGGATGAACATCACAGAGAATAATACTTGTTTTCTCATCTTAATTGTTTTGTTTGAATTAATTAATAATTAGTGAAATGTGGTGCAAAATTAGTCATTAGTAGTAAAGAAAAGGTGGACAAAATGTTTTATATGGTGGATAAAACGGTTTTTAGTTATCTGAGCACAGATTATCCACCTCTTGAGATATATCAATGATATAAATCAATTGCCCCCAAATGAACTGGGACTGACACCAAACATCTTGGTAAAGCACCGTGTGAAGTATTTGGGGTCATTAAATCCTACGGCATAGGCTATCTCCGTGATGTTACGGTTGCCTGTTTTGGCTGAGAGGAGTTCCTTGGCCATGTTCAGGCGGTAGTTGCGGATAAACTGTCCCACCGGCAGACCTGCTTCCGCATTGAGGTGCTTTCTGGCCACACTGCGGCTCATGCCCAAAGCATCACAGAATTCCTGTACGCCAAATTCGGAATCCATGTAATGTTTTTCCATAATCTCCATCACCCGTTCCATCAGCGGACGTGTGTTTTTCATCACCTCCTCCTTATCAGCCTCCACACTCTTCGTCACACTTTGCTGGTAACGTTCCTGATTGTCGAGAATATTGCTGATGCGTTGCTGAAGATGTTTGGGATTACTCGATTCCTCCAACACTTTCCGTATGGGACTAAGCAATTGTTCGGCCTCACGACGTTTCAATTCGGTAACCCACCTATTATATATATATACTATCAGCCCAACAAGGAGAAGCGCCAGCAAAAGGCGGAACCACCAACTATTCCAGAAGTGCGGTTTCACCACAATGTCTATGGCGATGGTTTCTTCTTCAACTGACGACAAAGACGACTCATATTTCACCTCAAAGGTATAATTCCCCACAGGCAGGACGCTGTATCTCACGGAATGCTGGCCAGGTTTGAGAAGTGTCCATTCGTTGTCGAACCCCTTCATTCTGTAAATGAAAGTACCTTGTGTCTCATAGCCATAGTTCAGGGCAGCAAAGTCAATCGAGAAAGAACGGTTACCCTCAGTGAGTGTGATAGCCTTTGTGATGGAGATATCCTCGTCGAGATAACTGCTCCCCGCCTGGATATCCTGATTGTCCACCATCAGGTGGGTAAAGACAAGATGACCTTGATAAGTGGCCTCAGGATTCTCACTGGTCACTTCAATCAGTCCTGCCTCACTGCCCAGATAGATCATGCCTGATTTGCCTATTACTGCCGAGTTCCAATAGAATTGTGAACTGGCCAGTCCGTCGGCGTGGGTGTAGTTTGTGAAAGTCTTTAAGTGTGTGTCGTAGACCGAAAGTCCGTTCTGGGTCGTAATCCACAGTTTCCCGTTCTGGTCTTCCACAATACCTTTCACGGCATTGTTCACCAGACCGTCCTCCTGTGTCAGTATCTCAAACGTTTCTTTACCCTCTTTCCCCACAATCCGGTGGTACAGGCCATAGCCGTTGCTACCTAACCAGAGTGTGCCGTCGCTGCTTTCGCAGAAGGATGAAATCTTTTCGTAGATATGTGAGTCGGGATTGTTCAGGCGATACATCAGGTTACGGAAACTGAACTTCCCTCCCTTCCTCGATTTGAGATCTACGGCACAGACTCCTCGCATACACCCCATCCAGAGCACTCCGTCCTTGTCGATGATGGAACCAATACAGCCACGAATCAACCCGCATCCTTCGAAAGGCTCTGTGAGTTTTTTTGTTTTGAGATCATAAAGGAAGATACCATCGTTGCTGCCTATCCACAACCCGTTGTTCCTGGCATCGTATGCCAGTGCACCGATAAAATTGGTCAGGCGAGCCTCTTCTTCCGTCATTTCCACCCGATGGACAGCACCAGTGGCAAGGTCTACCACATTCAGTCCACCGCCCCACGTTCCAGTCCACAATCTACCCTTGTCATCGGCTACCAAGGCTGAAACGCTGTTATGCGACAGGGCTGAGTTTGCCTTCGTAAAGTGAACAAAACCTGCCTGGCCCCGCGCTTTCCGGTTCAGTCCACCTTCCACCGTGCCCACCCAGAGGGTACCATCGGGCTCCACATACATGGCGTTCACTGGGTTAGGAGAGATGGATGTAGGCGAGGCGGTGTGGACATAGTTCTGCAACAGCAACTGTCTCGGCACCAGTTTGGCAATGCCTCCCGACTCTGTGCCAATCCATATCAGTCCCTTGTCCACCAGGAGACAATGCACGAAATCGCTTTGCAACGGATGGGAACAGGCAGAGTTCCACACGGTGAAGCGGTCCGTCTGTTCGTCATAGACATTCACGCCGGAAAGGGATCCCACGAGCAGCGTATTGTCGGGCATCAGGGCAAGGGCCGACAGGAACTCATGCGACAAGGTGCCTCCAATAGCAGTATGCACGTAATGGTCCAACTTGTGCTGGTATGGGTCGTATCGGTACAGACCGTGGTTCGTCGTAATCCAGAACACATTCCCCCGTTTCAACATATCTGTGATATACAGGCCGTTTAGGGAACGGAACAGCGGCGATACTTCCTCGCGTACCAGACTACCGTTTTTCTCCACCAGTCGGAAGAGTCCACCGTCAATGCCAATCCAGGGCTTACCGTTACCCTCTACATCACGTATGCATACATCGGGCGTATTTCCCTGGTATCTGTAGGAGCTCACTTTACTGATGCGTCCCTGCTCATCGAAAGTCAGCAGATTCACCGATGAATAGGTGACCAGCCAGATGCGCCCCAAAGCATCGCAATAGGCCTTGGTGCTCGGCTCGGGCAGCATTGTCCTGACAGAATCGGGCAATGACTCAGGAGAGATACCCATCATCGTGTTCAGGTCGATGATGTTCGTCCCCTCATCGAAGGCCACCCAGAGACGCTTGAAACGATCCTCGGCGATGCTCTTGCACGAATTGCTTTTGAGCCACATCACAGGTGTCATCATTCCGTAACCGTCGTAGCGCACCAGGCCACCCCCATAGGTGCCTATCCACAGGAATCCATTGGAATCAACGAAGATGGCACTGACGTTGTTGTGGGGTAGTCCACTCCGCAGGTCAATATACGACACATTATACCGCTCCGTCAGCATGACACTTTGTGCCATACTAACGATTGTCCCCCATAGGGCAATGAGCAATATCCAAATGCGTCGCATCATCTTTATTCGAAATGAAATCTAATTATTTGTGCATAGATACGAAAGAAACTATTTCTCTTATTCCGACCCGAGGATGGCCTGCCCTAAATATGGGGTCAAAGCCTACGCCCATTACGGCGGATGAACATCAGGATCAGGAACAATGCCACAATGCCGACGACATGATAGTCGTATCAGAGATGGGCGAGCAATGGTCGGCTGCGTAGGCAGGCATTCCACTTATGCTCAGCACAAGTAGAAGGAAATGACTCAGATACCTTTTCTTCATCATCAAACTACTCCAACGGAATATCGGGATGCTGCACAGCCAGGGGCAGGTCTTTCTGTGAGAGGTAGAACATGTAGAGGATGCAGTCTTTCTTGCCGCGGTTCTCACCATGGTGGACGGTGCCGACCATCTCGACAACAGCCTCGCCCTCATGCACCACCTTCGTCTTACCATCCAGACCGATGATGGTCAGTTCGCCCTGCACCAGCACACCGTAATTCATGGCCACATGGTGGTGCCAGCCCAGTTTCTGACCTGCGGGGAACACATACTTCACGGCTACCAGTTCGGGACGTCCCTGGAAGTAGTCGGGCAGTTCCACACCATCCCAACTCTGGCTGGTACGGATCAGTTCGGTGCTCACCACTTGGGGAGCAGGATTGTCTTCATTGGTTTTTGCTTCCTTGCATGAGCACAGTACACTTGCGCCGCAGACTGTAAGGATGGCGGCGAGCACCCATAGCATCATCTTTCTCATTGCCCTTTTTTTAAAAATACACTTTCGGGAGCAAAGATACGAAAATTCCGCGAAACCACAACAGATTTCGCAGAATTTTTTTCCGGAACATTCTGCACATCGTGCATAAATCAGCCTTGAATCTGGTTCATGTTTCTGCCCTCCGTGCATAAATGTGCCTTGAATCTGGTTCATGTTTCTGCCCCCCGTGCATAAATGTGCCCTGAATCTGGTTCATGTTTCTGCCCCCTGTGCATAAATGTGCCTCGAATCTGGTTCGGGTTTCTGCACCCCAGGCATAAATGTCCCTTGAATCTGGTTCAGGTTTCTGCACACCGTGCATAAATGCCCCCCGAATTTGGTTCATGTTTCTGCCCCCTGTGCATAGGAGCGTCCCAGATTCGGGGCAGGGTTTTCAAACTCTGAGATGGCTTCTCCCCATTCTGATCCTTTGCGACGTCATAGCAGGGACATGCCTTGTGGACGCCGGGCAGGTCACGGTGACCGAGGATCCGTGCCTTCGGGAACTGCTTCTTCAGTTCATGAATCAGTTTTGCCATGCTCCATTTCTGGGTCTCAGTGCGCGTATTGTCGGATTAAAATGGAGTTTTTCCGCGCGTACCGCATGAGTGCGCAGTACGCATGAGAAATCCTTAAAATATACCGGCATTTCGGTCACATTCGGCATTCTGGTCACACTCTGTATCATGGGCCAGCAATGTCCGGTCATGGGCTAAGATACGACCCGAACTACAAGGCAGCCAACATACGGATCAAAAAAGAGGACATATAGGAAGTTGACTCAAAGAAGAATCCTCCGCTACAGATGCTTGATTTGATATGTTCTAAAAGAGAAGTTTGGGCGCAGCCATGGTGGCATGCATTGTGTTCTGCTATTTACTTGCTTTTTCTGCTTCCGTCACGAAACAGGCCACGAGGCCGTAGGTGATGGTGGGACGTATCCAGATTTCGGTGAGCAGATAGTCGGTATATTCATTGATGGGCTCAATAAAGATGTCATAGTTGTAAAGTGCGGCAATGATTATGTCGATGACGCAGATGGCCCACAGGTTGCGCTTGGTGTAACTCTGCCAGTTCTTTCGGGCATAGAAGAAGGTGAGCATGCAGAGCAGCAGCACCGAGAGCGTGAGACACGCCAGGTGGAGCGCATAATAGGCCAATGGGGGCGCAAAGAGGATGTCGCGCAGCAGCACCGTGATGCCCACGGAGATGGAACACCAGTAGTTGAACCGATGGGTATCCAGTCTGTTGAAGAAATACATCCAAATCATCACCAAACAGGCGATGTAGAACAGATTGAGCACCAGTTCAGGCCATGACTCCTGCAAGCCGAAATGACCAATGGCATAAAGTATGACACCCACTGAAACCATGCCCGCTAAGGTTGTAATGACAATGTCAAAGATCTTGGCATTCTTTTTATATCTTGTCTGCATATATCTTATATTTGAAAGTGGTCCACCGAAATAACCCTGCTGAGTCATGCATCTATGCGGTTAGCGCGTGACCAGTATAGAGTTGGTGGTACTTGCCTTGCTGGGCGAGGAGTTGTTCGTGGGTACCTTGCTCAATGATGTGGCCGTGGTCGAGGACGATGATGAGGTCGGCATTGCGGATGGTGCTGAGGCGGTGGGCGATGACAAAGGTGGTTCGACCCTGCATCAGCGTGTCCATACCGCGCTGGACGAGCATCTCCGTGCGGGTGTCGATGCTGGAGGTGGCCTCATCGAGGATAAGGACGGGCGGGTTGGCTACGGCCGCACGGGCGATGGCCAGCAACTGGCGCTCACCTTGTGAGAGGTTGCCACCGTCGCCGTTGAGCATCGTCTGGTAGCCATTGGCGAGACGACGGATAAAGTCGTCGGCACCTACGAGTTTGGCGGCAGCGACGCAGTCCTCATCAGTAGCCCCGAGTCGTCCGTAGCGGATGTTGTCGAGCACGGTGGCGGTGAAGAGATGTGTCTCCTGTAGCACGATACTCATCGAACGGCGCAGGGAGTCCTTGCGGATGTCTGTGATGGGGATGCCGTCGTAGAGGATTTGTCCTTTCTGGATATCGTAGAAGCGGTTGATGAGGTTGATGATGGTGGTCTTGCCTGCTCCCGTTCCGCCCACGAAGGCTATCTTCTGTCCGGGGTTGGTGTTGATGTCGATATCGAAGAGTACTTGTTTTTCGGAAGTGTAGCCGAAATCGACATCGGTGAAGTCGACATCGCCCTGAGGGTTCGTCAGTTCTTTTGTTCCATCGTCCACTTCTGGTTCGGCATCCACAAGGCGGAACACACGTTCAGCACCGACGGTGGCATTGAGTACAGAGTTGATCTGCTGCGAGACGTGGGTGATGGGCTGGGTGAAACTCTTGTTCAATGTTAAGAACGCCACGACCGTTCCTAAGGTGATGGCTCCGCCATGAATGGCGAGTGTGGCACCGACGACGGCGATGAGGACATAGCCGAGGTTGGAGAGGTTGCCATTGACGGGCATCACGATATTGGCAATCTTGTTGGCGTTGTAGGCCGAGGAACGCAGTTGTTCATTGATCTGTTCGAACTCATCGATGGCCTGCTGTTCGTGACAGAACACCTTTACAACCTTCTGTCCCGTCATCATCTCCTCGATGAAGCCGTTGACACGGGCGAGGCTCTCCTGCTGGGTACGGAAAAAGGTGCGGCTGCGCTTGCCGAGTCGGGTGGTGACCACCATCATCACAATGGCCATCACGATACTCACCAGCGTCAGCGGCACACTCATCACAATCATAGAGGTGAAAGTGACGGCAATGGTGATGGCAGAGTTAAAGACTTGGGAGATGGAGGTCGAGATCATCTGTCGCAACGAGTCGATATCGTTGGTGTAGACGGACATCGTCTCACCGTGGGCGTGCTGGTCGAAGTAACTGATGGGCAGTTTCTCCATCCGTTCGAAGACCATCTTCCGCAGACGGAGCATCGTGCCTTGTGAGACGTTGATCATCAGACGGTTGTAGAGGTAGGAGCAGATGACACCGACCAACAGGATGCCACCGAGTTTAAACAATGTCTGCCAGAGCGAGGTGTATTCTGGGTTGGCCATCTGTGTCAGCGGCGTGATATAGTCGTCGATGAGCGTACGGGTGAAGAGGGTAGAGGCGAGGGTGGTGACAGAGGTGATGGCGATGCAGGCAAGTACGGTGATGATGCTGTACTTGTAATTGCTGAGCACGTATTTCGTCAGGCGCCAGATGATGGCACGCTGTTCTTTGCTGGCCTTCTGGAATCCGGCTTGTCCGTGTGGACCACGTGGGCCGCCGAAACTCGGTTGTCTCATGCGGCACCTCCTTTCTCGTCAAAGTCGCCGACATCGGCATTCTGGATGGCGTTGATCTCCTGATAGAGGGCATTTGTCTTCAGAAGATTTTCATGCGTGTCGAAGCCCGTAACGACACCGTTGTCCAGTACAAGGATGCGGTCACAGTCCTTTACACTGAGGATGCGTTGGGCGATGATGAGTTTGGTCATCTTCGGCAGTTCCTCGCGGAAAGCCCGCTGGATCCTGGCATCTGTCGCCGTGTCGCAGGCCGAAGTGGAGTCGTCGAGGATGAGTATCTTCGGCTGTTTCAGCAAGGCACGGGCGATGCAGAGACGCTGCTTCTGACCGCCACTGACATTCGTACCGCCTTGTTCGATGTGGGTGTCGTAGCCATCGGGCATCTGGTCAATGAACTCATCGGCACAGGCCAGATGACAGGCGTGGCGACAGTCGTCGAGTGTGGCCTTGGGATTGCCCCAGCGCAGGTTGTCGAGGATGGAACCGCTGAAGAGGATGTTATTCTGCAGCACCACGCTGACGGCAGAGCGAAGGGTGGTGAGGTCGTAGTCCTTGACATTGCGGTCCCCCACGAGCACCTCGCCTTCCGAGGGGTCGTAGAGGCGGCTGATAAGACTGATGAGCGTGGACTTTCCTGAGCCCGTGCCGCCGATGATACCAATGGTCTCGCCAGAGGCGATGCTGAAAGAAACATTATAGAGCGCTGAGCGCTTATGAGACCCATTCGACCCATTAGTCCCATAATCAAATCGCACCCCTCTGAATGCCATGCTGCCGTCCTTGATCTCATAGACAGGCTCCTCAGGGTTCACGATATCCGGCTCTTCCTCGATGACCTCGCTGACACGCTTGGCGCTGGCAACACTCTGCGTGAGCATGACGAAGATCATCGACAGCATCATCAGTGACTGGAGGATCGACATGACGTAGGTGAAGAGTGAGGTAAGTTCGCCTGTGGTGAGTGTGCCTCCGACAATGAAGTGGGCTCCCCACCACGACAGGGCGATGATGCAACCATAGACCACCAGATTCATGATGGGATGGTTGAGTGCCATCAGACTCTCCGCGCGTACATATAATTTATAGAGGGCCTCAGCGGCCTTACCGAATTTCTGGTTCTCGTAGTCCTCGCGCACGAAGGCCTTCACCACTCGGATGGCCTGTATGTTCTCCTGCACACTCTGGTTCAGGTCGTCATACTTCACAAAGACCTGTTGGAAGAGCCTTGCCACCCGTGAGATGATGTTGTAGAGCGAGAAACTGAGGATGACCATCGCTACGATGAAGATAATGGAGAGACGGGCATCGATGACGAGACACATCACGATGCTTAGTATCAGTCGGAATGGGGCGCGTACGGTGATGCGCAGTATCTGCTGGTAGGCATTCTGGAGGTTGTTGACATCGGTGGTCATACGGGTGACGAGGCCTGAGGTGGAATACTTGTCGATGTCGGAGAATGCAAAGCGTTGAATATTGCGGTACATCGCCTTACGCAGGTTGGCCGCAAAGCCTGAGGCGGCGTAAGCCACGCTTCGCCCCGCTAGGATGCCGAAGGCAAGTGAGAGAAACGCCATCCCGATCATGACGGCTCCATAAAGATACACATTCTCCATACTCCCCGCATTGATACCCTTGTCGATGAGCGAGGCCGTGACGTAGGGTATCAGCACATCGAGCACCACTTCGGTAGCCGTCCAGACGGGCGTCATAATGGAGGCTGTGCGGTATTCTTTGATCTGCTGGGTGAGTGTGCGGAGCATGGGTTCGTTCTTGTTACAGGTTGAGGGTCAACTCTACAGGACAATGGTCGGAGCCGAATATCTCCGTGTGGATGGCAGCATCTACCAGGCGCTCGCGCAGACGGTCAGAGATGACAAAATAGTCGATGCGCCAGCCGGCATTCTTCTGACGGGCCTGGAAACGGTATGACCACCAAGAGTATTTCACCTCGTCAGGATACTTGTAACGGAAGGTATCGGTGAAGCCACAGGCCAGGAGGTCGCTGAACTTCTCGCGCTCCTCGTCGGTGAAGCCCGCATTGTGACGGTTGGTCTTGGGGTTCTTGATGTCTATCTCCTCGTGGGCCACGTTCAGGTCGCCACAGAGGATGACGGGTTTTTGTTGGTCGAGTCGTTTCAGATAGGCCCGGAAGGCATCCTCCCACGACATACGGTACTCCAGGCGTTTCAGACCGTCCTGAGAGTTCGGGGTGTAGCAGCAGACGAGATAGAAGTCTGGCATCTCGAGTGTGATGACGCGACCCTCGTGGTCGTGTAAGTCGATGCCGATGCCGTATGCCACGTTGAGGGGCTGATGGCGGGTGAAGATGGCAGTACCGGAGTAGCCTTTCTTCTTAGCAGAGTTCCAATAGGAGGTGTAGCCCTCAAACTGCAGGTCGAGTTGTCCTTCCTGCATCTTGGTCTCCTGTAGACAGAAAAAGTCGGCATCCAACTGTCTGAATGTCTCACTGAAGCCCTTACCCTCGCAGGCTCGCAGTCCGTTTACGTTCCAAGAAATCAGTTTCATTATTATAAATAGTTAATGTATTTGTGTGCAAATATACAAAATAAGTTGAATAAAACAGGGTTTTTGCCGATATTTTTTTGTTAATCCCTTCTTTTTTCCTATCTTTGCACCATCAAAATGATAAACCGATGATTGAGTTACTGTCTAAGTTCAATCCTATCACGCTGGAACAGATGAGCGGAGTGAAGTTGATGAACCGTACTGATACGAAGTTCGTCACTACTCTTGATCGGCTGCGCCTGTTGTTGGAGATGGCTCAAAATGACTATTACATCCAGGAGATTGACGGCGAGCGGAATATGGCGTACGATACGACCTATTTCGACACCAAGGCGTTTGATATGTACCGCCAGCATCAGTATGGGCATGTCAACCGTCAGAAGATCCGTTTCCGCACATACGTCAGTTCTCACCTGCAGTTTATGGAGGTGAAGACGAAGAATAATCATGGACGGACGAAGAAGAAACGTATTGAGGTAACGGACATGAGTTTGATGGATTCGGAGAAACGCGAGTTCTTAGAGAAGCATCTGCGCTACGAGGTCGATACGTTGCAACCTGCCATCAACAACCATTTCCGTCGCATCACATTAGTGAACCGTGGCAAGACCGAAAGACTGACCATCGACAGTGAGTTACGCTTCCATAATCTGGTCAGTGGCATCGATAAGGATATGGGTGATTTGGTCATCATCGAATTGAAGCGCGACGGACTGGTCTTTTCTCCCGTGTTGGAGATGCTGCGCCAGTTGCGCATCCATCCCCACGGCTTCTCGAAATACTGCATGGGATCGGCCATGACCAATCCGCAGTTACCTGTGAACCGTTTCAAGGATAAGTTGCGCGACATTGACATTATTATGAACATTAAACATTAAAAACCAATAAGAATATGGATTTCGTATTAAGTGCAGAATTCGCCCAGGCGATGGTGAAATTTCTGATTTGTATCGTTGTCAACTGGGTTATCATCTTCCAGTTGTATTTCCGCAAGAGTCACCGTCGTGACTTCTCCTTCACCTTTATGCTCATGTCAATCGCCATCTATTTCCTTGTGTTCTTTATGATGGGCATGGAACGCGGCAAGGCCACGATGGGTGTGGGACTCGGACTGTTCGGTATCTTCAGTATTATGCGTTACCGCACCGATGCCATGCCGGTTCGTGAGATGACCTATCTGTTCCTGATTATCTGTCTCTCGGTGGTGCATGCCATGGCTTCAGAGTATATCGAACTCTTCATCATCGATGCAATCGTGCTGGCATCCATCACGGGCTTTGAGATGACGATGAAGATCCAGCCCACGAAACTCATCCAGTATGACCGTGTGGAACTGGTGAAGCCTGAGAGGCGTGAGGAACTGAAAGCCGATTTGGAGATGCGCACGGGGTTGAAGATCTTGAAGATCGACATCGGTGGTATCGATTTCCTGAAAGACTCGGTGGTGATTCGTATTACCTACGAGAGTGATAACAGGAAGTATAATCGCTTCAATGGTGTAGATGGACAATTCAAAGTAAGAAAGTCGCAATGGAACGAAGTGTAAAGTTTGCGCTGGTGTTGACCGCTCTCCTGCTGACATCGGTGGGGATGAGGGCTGAGGACGATGATTTCGGCATCTGGACGGAGTTGAATGTTGAAAAGAAACTAACAAATAGACTCGATCTGGATTTATTTGGAGAGAACCGTTCACGCAATAGTCACGAGACTGTTGACAGATGGAGTGTTGGTCTGGGTGCCAGTTACAAAGTGACAAACTGGCTGAAGGCATCTGCCGACTACACATACCTCTATGACCATAATGAGAAATGGAATGACAAGCAAACCAAGGTGGCTAATTTCTGGGGCACGCGCCATCGTTTCAACGTGGCATTGACGGGTTCTGTCGACTTTGGCAATCTCAGTGTGTCGCTTCGTGAGCGATGGCAGTATACCTATCGTCCTCAGAAGACGGTGGAGCGCACCAAGGTCTCTAACGGCAAGGTGGAAGAAAAGACCTACAACGGCAAGGGCAAGAACGTGTGGCGTAACCGTCTGCAGTTGAAGTACAAGGTGAGTAGTCTTTGGCGTCCCTACATCAATGGTGAGACTTTTGTGGCAGGCAGTGGGATGGAGAAGTTGCGTCTGGCAGCAGGTACGGAGATCCGTGTTTCCAAGAAACATTCGTTCGACGTGAAATACCTGTTCCAGAAGGTTTACGATGAAGACGATGATGAGGGTAACCGCCATATCCTCGGCATCGGCTATACCTTTAAGTTCTAACAGTGTTAAATGGAGATGGTAAGGAGATTCTTTTTTCTGATGGTGGCGCTGGTGGGCTGTATGACCGCCGGTGCACAGAATGCCGATAAACTCTACAAGGAGGGGAAAGCACTCTATGATGCCAAGAACTATACGGCGGCCGTGCCGAAATTGAAGGCCGCCGCCGAGAAAGGTCATAAGAAAGCGCAGTATCGTTTGGGGCGCTGCTATGACAAGGGGCATGGTGTGACAGAGAACGATGCGCAGGCTTTCCAGTGGTATTCCAAGTCGGCTGCCCAGGAGTATGCCAAGGCCCAATATGCTGTTGGCAAGTGCTATAAGGATGGAGAGGGCGTTGAAAAAGACCGTAAGAAAGCGGTTGCCTGGTTCTCAAAGGCAGCCAAACAGGATAATGCTGACGGACAGTATGCCTTAGGTAAGAGTTACTTGAAGGGGAAAGGTGTTGAAGCCGACGAGAAGAAGGCTAAGTCATGGCTGACAAAGGCTGTAAGTAATCCAAAGGACGGTGCTGATATCCTTGCTAAGATCCGCAAGGATGCTTCCGCTGGCGATGAGGATGCCAAACGGATACTGAAACTAATCGGAAAATGAAAAGATGCAAATCCCTGCCGCCTGGCGGGGATTTGCATTTATACCATTAGTCTTCCGGGTTGCCTTTATAGTGGAACTCCTTGGCGGGAGAAATCGTGCCGAGGTCGTGATCGTCAAGGGCTCCGTTACGCAGGATCGCCTTGTTGAAGTCACCGTGCATCTTGTCGATGTAAAGCAGCAGGTCGCTGTAGGTGACTGTGGGGAGCACCAGACCGTAGGCACCCCAGGCCACGCGTACGCCTTCCGGGTGGACATTGTTGTGAATGTAGGCCGTACGGAAGAAGGTGTGATCGTGAATCTCCATCCTGTTGTACTTCCTTAGACCCGCCATCAGGTCAGGGTTGATCTGGGTGGTGTCGGCAGTCGTAAAGACATGTGCGATGTTCGACATGTAGTCATCGATCATGTCGCCCTTGATGCTGTCGTTGTTCTCAATGCATTCAAGGATGCCGTCAGTGGTTTCCGCAATCATGGTCGGCTTGCTGGGCTTGGCAATGATGGCAATGAGTAGCAGAATCACGATCACAATGGCTAAGATAACCAGTTTCCCAAGGCAACTGTGATAGAATGCCTGGCCGACAGATTCTTTCTGTTTAAAGTTGTCGTCTTGATACATAAGTTATTAAATTTTGTTGTTATGGATTAAATTCATGAATTCCTCACGGGTCTTGGCCTGGTTGAAGGCACCGCAGAAGTCGCTGGTGGTGGTGATGCTGTTCTGCTTTTCCACCCCGCGCATCTGCATGCACATGTGACGGGCCTCGACAACAACCATCACACCGAGGGGTTTCAGGGTCTCGCGGATGCACTCCTTGATTTGGAGTGTCATGCGTTCCTGTACCTGTAAGCGGTGGCTGTAGATGTCGACTACGCGGGCAATCTTGGAGAGTCCCGTGATGTAGCCGTTGGGGATATAGGCCACATGGGCCTTGCCGTAGAAGGGCAGCATGTGGTGTTCGCAGAGGGAGAAGAAGTCGATGTCCTTAACGATGACCATCTGTGAGTAGTCTTCCTTGAAGAGGGCCTGTCGCAATACTTCGTGGGCATCCACCTCGTAGCCTCTGGTGAGTGTCTGCATGGCTTTGGCCACGCGCATAGGTGTCTTTTCCAGTCCTTCGCGGTCTGGATCCTCACCGATGAGCGACAGGATGTCACGGTAGTGCTCAGCGAGTTTGTCGAGTCCTTCTCTGTATGCTGTTTCCGGATTCATTCGGAGATGGTGTTTGAAGGTTCTGAGGGCGTGAGATACGGTACGGTGATCTTTCCCTTGACAATAATGGCTGATGAATAGCCGAGATTCTTTACGGCGCGCAGTCGTTGATGGGCTTCTTCGTAGGTGCGGTAGTTACCCATACGGCAGATCCAGCGCGGAGAGTAGAAATGCACATAGACGGGCTCGCCCGGGAAGAGCGCATTGATCTCCCGGCCGATACGTTCTGCCTTGATGCGGGCATCGCGGGAATTGCCTCCGGCATAGACCTGTACGCGGTAGCCGTTGATTTTGTAGCCGCCCTTCATCACTTTCTTGCGTCCATCGTCGATGGTCGTCGTGTCGGACTGCTGTTCTTTCTCTGCCACCACAGGACGCTGTGTGGTCCCGCTATCGGGCTTATGCTGTTGTTCGGTTGTCTTTTGTTGCTGGGTAGGTTGGGTCGATTGGGTGACCTGTTTGGGCACTGTCGTCTGGGGGCCGTTGACGAGTTCGTCGATGGCTTTGTCCTGTGTGACGGTGACCTTGCCTTCGCCCTGCTTCTCCTCCTGGAGTCTCTGGGTGAAGGTTGTCTGTGCGCTGGCTGCAAGGATGCAGCCAGCACACAACAGCCATATAGTGACTAAGCGTTTCACTTCTTCCAGGCGTCAATGATACCCTTGAAGTCTGCAGCCTTCAGTGAGGCACCGCCGATGAGACCACCGTCGATGTCGGGCTTTGCAAACAGTTCAGGAGCGTTAGAGGCCTTGCAACTACCGCCATAGAGGATAGTCGTGTCGTCGGCAACAGCCTGACCGTACTTCTCGGCGATGATACTACGGATATAAGCGTGGATCTCCTCAGCCTGTTCAGCGGTAGCGGTCTTGCCGGTACCGATGGCCCAGATGGGCTCGTAGGCGATGACGATCTTACGGAAGTCCTCCTCGGAGAGGTTGAACACAGAGCCTTCGAGTTCTGCCTTTACCACCTCGTTTTGCTTGCCGGCCTCGCGCTCTTCCAGGCTCTCACCGATGCAGAAGATCACCTTCAGATCGTTCTTCTGAGCCAACAGCACCTTCTCCTTCAGGATCTCGGGTGTCTCCTTATAGTACTCACGACGCTCTGAGTGACCTAAGATCACGTACTGGGCACCAGTGCTCTTCACCATCTCGGCGCTTACCTCACCCGTGTAGGCACCCTTCTCCTTGTCGGCGCAGTTCTCGGCACCCAGACCGATGATGTCCTGATCCAAGAACTGTGCGATACTTGCGAGGTGGATGAATGGGGTGCAGATCACCACACCACAGTTGGGCTTGTCAGCCTTCAATGCCTCGTTCAACTCTTTTGCCAGAGCAATACCATCCTGGAGATTCATGTTCATCTTCCAGTTTCCTGCTACAATTTTCTTTCTCATAATGTTTTTACTTTGTTCTTTTAATATAAAACTTTGTTCTTTTGGTTTCTTTATTTGCCCGGTCTTCCAGTGTATCCATTTGGTCCATGCCCAGAGACGGTCAGCCAACGTGAGCAAGGCCAACGGGAGGACAAACCACAGCAGTATCTTCGCAATCTTGCCGGGGACGCTGTCCGACGGCATCTGTCCGTAGTCCAGTTGTTCGAGGGACTTGGCATATTGCTTTTCCTCGATGACGGGCAGATGGTTGTGGCTCCACTTCTGGATGACGGTACCCTGCTTCAACAGGACCAGTCCCGGATTGCTGCGGATGATGGTCTTCAGTGTGATCTCGTCCGTCGAGCAGAAGGGATAGTCGGCACCGGTCATCTCCTGCCAGCGACTGATGGCCTTGTCCGTACTTGCCGTGAGACAGTAGAAGGGATACCCTTGTTCCTTGCTGTATTCATACACCTGGTTAATCAGGTCGAGTTGTGAGTCATCGGCATTCTCCAGATGCGGCGATATGAGTAGGAAGGTATATCCCTTGTGGTCCAACACTTCCTCCGTGATGTCCTCACCTTCGTCCGTCGTGATGGAGAAGTCATGGATGGGCGGTATGTAACCCTCAGCCGTCTGCACGGTCTTCGAGTCGATGAACGTCCAGGTGGAGTCAGGATAGTTGTCTGCCGTGAACTCCTGCCGTTGTCCGTCTTTCTCCAGGATGAAGGTCGTCTCGAACTGTGGCTGGGGTGCCCCCTCGGGTATCTCCATGCCTTCCTTGATATTCGCGCCGATGTGATAGGGGCGGAAGTCGAACAGGGGCAGGTCGTAGAGACACCATCCTGCGATGAAGAGGATGAACAGGGTGGAGAAGTTGAATACAATCCACTGGTTTGCTGGACTGATCATCCTGATCATATCCGTCGGCCATCGCCAGATGATGAGGGCCGCCGCCAACAGCACCATATTCTTCCAGAAGGTCTGCCAGTTCGTCAGGACGATCGCATCGCCAAAGCAGCCGCAGTCGCTGATGGGATTGGTAATCGCCAACCACAGCGTGAGGAGTCCCATTAAAACCATCACCCCTAATGTTATCTTCGATACCAGTCGTCTGTGGATGGCAAACAACAGGCAGATGCCGATGATAAACTCAACCGCCAGCAGGAACACGGACATACCTAATGTCAGGAAGTCTGGCACCAGTCGTCCCAGTCCCATGGCTGCGAGATAGTCGTTGATCTTGTACTGCGTACCCAGCGGGTCCACCGCCTTGACAAATCCTGAGAGGATGAAGGTCAGGGCCAGCAGCAGCCGTGCGATGTTGACAACGATCTTCCTCATACCCGATGTACAGCCGTATTAGTCCTCCGTTAATTGAATGACGCCAAAGACCGCATAGTTGATAATGTCCATATAGTTGGAGTCGATGCCCTCGCTGACGAGTGTCTCGCCCTGCAGGTTCTCGATTTCCTTGATGCGCTCGATCTTGGTGAGGATGAAGTCCGTGTACGAACTGACCCTCATCGAGCGCCACGCCTCGTCGTAGTCGTGGTTCTTGCGCTTCATCAGTTCCAGTGCCTCGTGGGCATACTGGTCGTAAAGGCGCATCGCCTCCTCGTTGGTGATGTCGACGATGTCGGCAAAGCCCTTGTTGAGTTGGATCAGTCCCACGATACCGTAGTTGATGAGTGCGATGAACTCCGGACGGATGCCTTCGCCCACCATGCTCTCTTTCTTGATCTCGAGTGAGCGGATGCGCTTCGCCTTAATGAAGAGTTGGTCTGTCAGGGCTGTGGGACGCAGGATACGCCACGATGCCTTGTAGTCGTGCAATTTCTTCTCAAACAGGGCTCGGCATTCTGCCATGGCCTGTTCGAACTGGGCGTTTGTTTTCTCCAAATTGGCCATATCGGGTGCAAAGGTACAAAAAAAAGTGAAAAGTGAAAAGTGAAAAATTTGCTACCGCTCTTCATTATTTTTCGGGTATTCGCTCTGTTTCTTGCGGATATAGCGTATTTTGGCCCCTAATGTCTCACATTGTGTGCGCAGCGAGTCACGTCTGATGCGGGTCTTCGTCAACAATGTCAGTTCCTCGGGCGTAGCCCGCAGGGCGGCCTTGTCCTTCTCCACCTTTGCCTGCAGGTCGTCGTAGTCGCGCTGCACCAGTTGCAGCAGACTGTCGGTCTGTGCCAGTTCGTCCTGCGCCCGTTTCAGTTCTGTCTCCTGATGGAGCCGAAGTGCCTTCCAACGGGCATTGATTTCTTCTCTCTGCTTGCTGTTCCCGCCGCAGGACACCATCAGGGCCGCACTGAGAATTACAAAAATGATACTTTTCATTGACAAAATAACTAATTCCGTGTGCAAAGTTACAAAATAATCTGTGATATTCTGTGAAATCTGTGGCTTTTTTTGTACCTTTGTCGCCGAAAAGGAAAAATAACCGATGAAACTATATAGCGACGAGGAATTAGCAGCGATATTAGACCAGGAGATCTTCCACCAGATCAGTGAGGCGGCAGACCGTCTCGGGAAGGAATGTTATGTCGTGGGCGGCTATGTCAGGGACATCTTCCTGGAACGGCCCTCCAATGATATCGATGTGGTCGTGGTGGGCAGCGGCATCGCTGTGGCAGAGGAACTGAAACGGATGTTGGGCCGTAGGGCGCACCTCTCCGTCTTCAAGAACTTTGGCACGGCGCAGGTCAAGTTTAGGGATATCGAGGTGGAGTTCGTGGGGGCGCGGAAGGAGAGTTACAGCCACGACTCGCGTAAGCCCATCGTGGAGGACGGTACACTCGAAGACGACCAGAACCGTCGCGACTTCACCATCAATGCGATGGTCATCTGCCTGAACAAAGCCCGTTTCGGCGAACTTGTCGACCCTTTCAACGGTCTCGCCGACCTTGAGGACGGTTTCATCGCCACACCCTTGGAACCAGATATTACCTTCAGTGATGATCCCTTGCGGATGATGCGGTGTATCCGCTTTGCCACCCAACTGAACTTTCAAATCGAGGATGTGACCTTCGAGGCCCTCGAGCGGATGGCCGACCGTATCAGGATCGTCAGCGGCGAGCGTATCAAGGACGAACTGAACAAGATCATCATGGCACCGCACCCTAGCATCGGCTTCGAATACCTGCAGCGCAGTGGCCTGCTCCAAATCATCCTGCCGGAACTCTCGGCCCTTGACATCGTGGATCAGAAAAACGGTCGCGCCCATAAGAACAATTTTTACCATACCCTTGAGGTCTTAGAGAATGTAGTCAGGAGTCAGGAGTCAGGAGTCAGGAGTCAGGAGAATACTCCTGCGGCAGGATCTGGGGAAGATGCTAATCTACTGTCTCCTGACTCCTGTCTCCTGACTCCTAACCGCACCCTCTGGTTGCGCTGGGCGGCCTTGCTCCACGATATTGGCAAGACCAAGTCGAAACGCTGGGACCCTGCCGTCGGCTGGACCTTCCACAATCATAACACCATCGGTGCGAAGATGGTGCCCGTTATCTTCCGTCGGCTGATGCTGCCGCTCGACATGAAAATGAAATATGTTGAAAAACTTGTCGACCTGCACATGCGTCCCATCGTTATTGCCGACGAGGAGGTGACCGACAGTGCCGTACGCAGGCTGCTGAATGATGCCGGCGATGACATCAACGACCTGATGACGCTCTGCGAGGCCGACATCACCTCGAAGAACGAAGGCCGCAAAAAGATGTTCCTCGAGAATTTCCGGATGGTGCGCGAGAAACTCACCGATTTGCAGGAGAAGGACTACAAGCGACTGCTCCAGCCTGTTATCGACGGTAACGAGATTATGGAACTGTTCCATCTGAAGCCCTCGCGTGAGGTGGGCGTGCTCAAGCAGTACCTCAAGGATGCCGTCTTGGATAACAAGGTGGAGAACGAGCGTGAGCCCCTGATGCAACTCCTGATGGACAAAGCAAGACAAATGAAACTGATTAAATAACTAAATACTCAATGATGATGAAACGATTACTGCTTGTACTATTCACTATTCACTTTTCACTATTCACTATAGCGAACCCCGTTGATGAACTCCTGGAAAGAATTGACAAGGGCGCTTCGGCCAAGTTTAAGACCCAACTGGTGAAGAGCGACAAGGATTTCTTTGAACTCGACCAGCAGGGGCATAAGGTCGTGGTGCGGGGCAATACTTGGGTGAATATCGCCTCGGGCATCAACTGGTACCTGAAGTACTATGCCGGCATTCACCTCTCGTGGAACCAGATGCAGGCGCCGTTGCCTGCCGTCCTGCCTGCCGTCAGTCAGAAAGAGCGCCATGAGACCGACCTGACGCAGCGTTATGCCTTTAACTACTGCACCTTCTCTTATTCGATGGCTTTCTGGGACTGGAAGCGTTGGGAACAGGAGATCGACTGGCTCGCCTTGCATGGCGTGAATTTGCCGTTGGCGATTGTCGGCGAGGAGTGTGTGTGGCGCAATATGCTCCTCAAACTCGGCTATACCGAGGAAGAGGTAGGTCAGTTCATTGCCGGGCCAGCCTTCCTCGCCTGGTGGGAGATGAACAACCTCGAAGGGTGGGGTGGACCGCTGCCGCTCTCGTGGTACGACCGTCAGGAGAGACTCCAGAAACAGATCCTCGCCCGTATGAAGCAACTCGGCATGCACCCCGTGCTGCCCGGCTATTGTGGGATGGTGCCGCACGATGCCAAACAGAAGTTGAACCTGAACGTGGCCGATGCGGGCCTCTGGAACGGTTTCCAGCGTCCTGCCAACCTCCTGCCCACCGACCCGCGCTTTGCGGAGATTGCCACCTTATATTATAATGAACTCACGAACCTCTTTGGTAAAGCCGACTATTACTCGATGGATCCCTTCCACGAGAGCAACGACGATCCTCATATCAATTACGCCAAGGCGGGTGAGGCAATGATGCAGGCCATGAAGCGTGTCAATCCCAAAGCCGTCTGGGTCATCCAGGGGATGGACGGAGAATCCGCGTCTCGACTATTACGCCATTGAAGAGCCCTGGACCCTCCGTCACAACCCCTATACCGCCGCCCCTGAAGGCTCACCCGTCGACATCGCGAAAGAAGTAATGGAATTAATAACGACCACGAAATGAAACAGTCCAATCGTCTTTTAAGTCTCGATATCCTCCGCGGCATCACCGTTGCCGGTATGATCCTCGTCAACAACGGTTGGGGCGAGTCCTTCGAGATGCTCGGTCATTCCAAATGGAACGGCATGACCCCCTGCGACCTTGTCTTCCCTTTCTTCCTCTTCATCATGGGTATCTCTTGCTATCTCTCCTTGGTGAAGTCGGAATTCAAGCCCACGCCGCCAGTCATCCGCCGTATCATCAAACGTACCGTGTTGCTCTTTGCCATCGGACTCTTTATCAACTGGTTCGACCACGCCATCGAGGGCGACCTGCTCTGTTTCGGCCATCTCCGCATTTGGGCCGTTCTCCAGCGCATCGCCCTCTGCTATGGCATCGTCTCGCTCTTCGCCCTCTTCTGCAACCATAAGTGCACGATACCTGTCATCATCGGATTGTTGGTGGTCTACGCCGCTATCCTTGTTTTCGGCAACGGCTACGTGCAGGATGCCAACGTGAACATCTTGGCTCAGGCAGACCTCCGCCTGTTCGGCTACGACCATATTTACCATAAGAGTCCCGTCGATCCCGAGGGCTTGTTGGGTACGATCTCTTCCGTGGCCCATGTGCTGCTCGGTTTTTACTGTGGTATGCTCATCCGTCAGAAAGAAATCGTTTCTGATAAGGTCATCGCCCTCTTCGTCGTAGGTACGGTACTCGTCATCGGCGGCTATCTGCTCTCTTACGGTCTGCCGCTCAACAAGCGCATCTGGAGTCCCAGTTACGTCCTCGCCACCTGTGGCCTCGCCTCGTTGTTGCAGGCCTTTCTGATGTATGTCATTGATATTCAGAAGAAGTCAGGCTGGACGACTTTCTTCCACGTGTTTGGCGTCAATGCCCTCGCCCTTTATGTGTCGAGTGAACTCCTTGCGATCATTTTGGGTAATATCGGTGTCTCCGAATGGGTCTACAACGGCATCCATGCTGTCATCCCGCCCGACAAGTGGGCCTCCCTGGCCTACGCCCTCTATTTCGTCCTCCTCAACTTCGCCATCGGCTACATCCTCTACCGCAAGAAGATCTACATCAAACTCTGAAACACACAGGGGACAGCCGCGTGATGGTCATCATGCTGCCATACTAAGCAGCCCCCTGTATACATGCCCGCTGCATGTATAGGGGGCTTAGCATGGCATTCTACAGCATGATGACCGACCAGAAACGTCCCTCTGTATATCTGTGTAATAACCTGCCCTTATTCAGCAATAACCCTGCCTTATCGCTCAATAACCCTGCCTTATCGCTCAATAACCCTGCCTTATTTCGTAATAAGGTACGCTTATTTGAAAATAGTCGGGCTGACGTTTGGTCAGCCCGATTTTTATTCGTACCTTTGCAGACCAATAGACGATTATGAAAATAAAAGATGGATTTGTGCTGCGCGAGGTGTGCGGCGAGAATGTGATTGTGGGCGAGGGACTTCAGGCCATCAATTTTGGCAAACTGCTCGCCCTGAATGAGAGTGCGGCCTGGCTGTGGAAACAGGCCCAGAAGATGGGCTTCTTTACCGAAGAAGACCTTGTAAAGCGCCTCTGTGAAGAATATGACGTGACCCCCGACGAGGCCCGTTCCGACGTGGCTGCCATCCTCGACGACTGGCAGCGTGTCGGTGTTATCTAACCCTCCATGAGATAGACGATGATAACGAGATATTATCGGGTGGCGGGACATCTGTTCAGTGTCAGTGGCGAGGCAAAGGTCTTCACGCAGATGAAGAACTATAAGCCGTTTGCAACGCAGGAGGACGATTGTTTTGTGACATCGCTTGAAATCGATGTCACAAAAGAAAAGCCCTCCCGTATCATTTTCACGGAGGAGATGCGGCAGGAAGATGAGGAGCAGACCATCGTTTGTGGCAGGAATGCCGACGGACAGCCGGTGTATCAGTTCGGCTGGTGCGGTGAGACGGTGGGATGGCTAGTGTGTGCGACGGATTATCGTCTGGGATGGCTCCTCACGTCGGGCAAACATTCGAAGATGGCCATCGACAACGCGCTGATGCTGCTCTTTGCGATGGCGACGGCAAGACTGGGGACGGCGCTGTTTCATGCAGCGGTGGTGAGCCACGAGGGTCAGGGCTATATGTTCCTCGGCAAGAGCGGCACGGGCAAGAGCACGCACGCGCAATTATGGCTGGAACATATCGAGGGCACGGAACTGGTGAACGACGACAATCCTGTGGTGAGAGACGGGGTGGTGTACGGCTCGCCGTGGAGCGGGAAGACACCCTGCTACCGGAACGTGAGTTATCCGTTGGGCGGGATCGTGCTGCTGAGTCAGGCGCCCTACAATCAGATACGGCGACTGGGCGGCATCGAGGCGTATACGGCGCTCGTGGCGAGCATCAGCGGTCAGCGGTGGAACAGTCGCATTGCCGACGGACTGCACCAGACGGAGAACGCGCTGGTGACGAACGTGCCGGTGTGGCACTTGGAGTGTCTGCCCGACGAAGAAGCGGCGAGACTGTGCCGGAAAACAGTGAATAGTGAATAGTTAATAGTGAAAAGTGGAGGTAAGTGACGATACGATTATAGAGGAGGCAGTACGGCTGGTGGGCGAGGGGCTCTGCGTGACGCTGCCGGTAAACGGGCACAGTATGTTGCCGTTTATCATCGGCGGGAAGGAAAGCGTGATCCTGCAAAAGCCTGCGCAGTCGGAAAACGGTGACGTGGTACTGGCATGGGTCAATGGCTGTCGCTATGTGGTGCACCGCATCATCGCCATCGAGGGCGATGCGGTGACGCTGATGGGCGACGGGAACCTGAGCGGTACGGAGCACTGTACGCTCCAAGACATCAAGGCGAAGGTGACACACGTCATCGGTGCCGACGAACGGCCCCACGACCTCTACTGTCGCTGGCGGCGCGTGGCGGCACGGCTCTGGTGGTATCTGCGACCGGTAAGAAGGTATCTGTTAGCGATATATCGAAGGGTGAAAAGGTGAAATACGTAGCGTGGTTGTGGCATAACACACGGGGCATCCGCTGGAACATGGCGGTGCGCATCGTGACGGGCATCGCTCAGGTGGCGCTCGGTCTGCTGATGGTATGGCTCAGTCGCCTGTTCATCGACGAGACCATCCGTACCGGCGAGACCGACGAGGTGATCAGGATGGTCTGTTGGCTGGTGCTGACCGTCGTGGGCGGCGTGGCCCTGCGACAACTCTATTTCTACATGACCACGATGGCGGGCATCCGACAGACGAACACACTCCGACTGCGTATCTTCAGTAGTCTGTTCCGCCGACAACTCTTCACCGAACAGGAACTGCACTCGGGCGACGTGACCTCACGACTGGCGAAAGACATCGAGACCGTGAGCGGGATCGTGAACGACACGCTGCCGCAGATGGTCATCACCACGATACAACTCTTCGGCGCCTTCCTCCTCATGCGGTGGTTTGACGCGCGCTTGGCGTGGGCACTGCTGTTGCTGACACCGATGGCCGTCGTCTTCGGCAAACTCGTAGCGCGCCGTCTGCGCCAGATGACACACGACATCCGACAGGACGAGAGTCGTATACAGATGCAGATACAGGAGGGCATGGAGCACAACGCCGTGTTGCGCTCACTGGGCTCGGAACAGTGGGTGACGGGACGGCTCGACACGATGCAACAGCGGCTGACGGGGAATGTGCGGCGGCGCACACGGTTTACGGTAGTGACACGACTGGCTCTCGGACTGGCTTTCGGATTGGGGTATCTGTTGGCGTTCGTCTGGGGCGGACTGCAACTGCGGGCCGGGGCGATCACCTTTGGTGTGATGACATCGTTCCTGCAGTTGGTGGGCATGATCCAGAGTCCGATCTTGCAACTGTTGAATATGGTGCCGGGGGTGATCCATGCCACGGCGAGTATCGACAGACTGGAGGAGTTGGTAACACAGGGGGACGGTTCTTTTGTGTCAGCGTCGTCTGACACAAAAGAACCGTCCCCCTGTGTTACATTCGAGGATGTGTCGTTCAGTTATGCCAAGGGCGACCGGGCGATACTGAGTCATTTCACGCATACGTTTAAGGCAGGGTCGAAGACCGCCATCATGGGCGAGACGGGCATCGGCAAGACCACGCTGTTCCGACTGATCCTCGGCTTTATCGAGCCGACAGAAGGCCGTGTGACAACGGGTGGGGGACTGTGCTTTGTGCCGCAGGGGAACACGCTGATGTCAGGGACCATCCGTTACAACCTGCAACTGGCAAAGCCAGAGACCACCGACGAGGAACTGAAGAAGGTGCTGCATGTGGCCTGTGCCGACTTCGTGGATGATCTGCCGCAGGGCATTGATACCGAACTCGGTGAGCGGGGCAGCGGACTCAGTGAGGGACAGGCCCAGCGTATCGCCATTGCCCGCGGACTGCTACGTCCGGGGAATGTCCTCTTGCTCGACGAGATCAGCAGTTCACTCGATGGTCCCACCGAGGAGGAACTCTACCGTCGGCTCTTTGCCGCCTATCCGCAGAAGACGATGCTCTTCATCACCCACCGTCCTGCCGTCACTGAACAGTGCGACGAGGTGGTGAAACTTTGTTAAAAACTTTTGGCGGAGATATATCTATTAGATATATTTTTGTACCTTTGCACTTTGATAGCCGTTAGAAATATCAGTAATAACAATAGATTCAGTATGAAAAAGAAGATTTTAATGTTTGCTGCCGGTGCGATGCTGATGGCATCGTGCAGTGGTGGCGGTGGTCGTCCGACATTCGGCGACAACGAGTATCCGGTGGTGACCGTCGGTACGTCGAGTACCCAGATGCAGACCACTTATCCGGCAACCATCAAGGGTGTGCAGGATGTGCAGATATCACCGAAGGTACAGGGATTCATCACTCAGATCAACGTGAAGGAAGGTCAGTCGGTGGGTGCCGGACAGGTGCTCTTCGTGGTTGACAACGTGACCTATCAGGCTCAGGTGCGTCAGGCCCAGGCTTCGGTGAATACGGCCCAGGCCTCCTGTAATACGGCCAAACTCTCGTATGAGAATGCCCAGAAACTGTTTGAGAGCAAGGTCATCGGCGACTTCGAGTTGCAGTCGGCCACCAACCAGTATGAGCAGGCCAAGGCCGGTCTGTCACAGGCAGAGGCCTCTCTGGCTTCGGCTAAGGAGATGCTGAGTTTCTGCTATGTGAAGAGTCCCGCTGCCGGTGTCGTTGGTACGCTGCCCTTCAAGAAGGGTGCGCTGGTGAATACGGCTTCGGTGCTGACCACGGTGTCGAACAACTCGTCGATGGAGGTGTATTTCTCGTTGACGGAGAAGGACGCGCTGATGATGTCACAGGCAGAGGGTGGTCAGAAGGCCGCCATGGGTGCCATGCCGAACGTGCAGTTGCAGTTGGCCGACGGTTCCATCTACGGCCACGAGGGTAAGGTGACGAAGATGAGTGGTGTGATCGATCCTGCGACGGGTTCGATTCAGGTCATCGCCGTGTTCCCCAACCCTGAGCGCATATTGAAGAGCGGTGGCTCCGGTTCGATCATCATCCCGAAGAGCAACTCGGCCGCCATCGTCATTCCGCAGAGTTGTGTGTCGGAGATTCAGAACAAGAAGTTCGTCTACACCTTAGGCACGGATAATAAGGTCAAGTACACCGAGATCCAGGTGGATCCGCAGACCGACGGTAACAACTACATCGTGACCGACGGCCTGAAGGTGGGCGACAAATATGTGACCAACGGTATCACGAAACTGACGGACGGTATGGAGATCGTTCCCATCACACCGGAGCGCTACCAGCAGAAGATTCAGGAGCAGGCCAAGGCCATGAGTGCCGGCGACATCGTGGATGCCATGAAGTAATCTAATTTAGAAAAAGATATGACTTTTACGAATTTTATCAAACGCCCGGTGCTCTCGACGGTGATCTCCATTGTCATCGTCTTGCTGGGCTTTATCGGACTGGTGTCGCTGCCTATTGAGCAGTATCCAGATATTGCACCGCCAACCGTAGCGGTATGGACCAGTTATCCTGGTGCCGACGCAGAGACGGTGAAGAACTCCGTGATCGTGCCGTTGGAAGAGAGTATCAACGGTGTGGAGGGTATGGACTATATCTCGTCGTCGGCTGGTGCCGGATCGGCACAGATCAGTGTGCTGTTCCGTCAGGGCATGAATGCCGATATGTGTGCCGTCAACGTGCAGAACCGTGTGCAGCAGGCACTGGCGCTGTTGCCTGCCGAGGTGACGCGTATCGGTGTGACGGTGATGAAGCGTCAGACCTCACAGGTGCTGATGTTTACGCTGACCTCCAAGGACGGTCGCTACGACGATGAGTTCCTGACGAACTATAACAATATCAATATCGTGCCTGCCATCAAGCGTATTCAGGGTGTGGGTGACGTGCAGAGCCCGGGTCTGAAGACTTACTCTATGCGTATCTGGCTGAAGCCCGACGTGATGAAGCAGTACAACCTGATGCCGAGTGACATCAGTGGTGTGCTGGCAGAGCAGAATATCGAGGCGGCTCCAGGTATCTTCGGTGAGAATGCCAACGTGGCCTATGAATACTCCATGCGCTATACCGGTCGTCTGAAGACACCTGAGGAGTTTGGTAACATCATCATCCAGAGCAGGGCTGACGGAACGACGCTGAAACTGAAGGATATTGCCAAGATTGAACTGGGCGGACAGCAGTATTCGGTCTCGATGAAGAACAACAACCAGCCCTCAGTGCTGGGTATGGTGCAGCAGATTGCCGGTTCTAACGCCAACGAGATTGCCAAGCAGGTGAAGGCTGAGTTGGAGGAACAGGCCAAACTGTTCCCTCCGGGCATGGAATATAAGATCAACTACGACGTGACGGAATTCCTGTACGCCTCTATCGAGGAGGTGGTGTTCACGCTGTTCTTCACCCTCTTGCTGGTGTTCATCGTGATCTACGTGTTCCTGCAGGACTGGCGTTCGACACTCATCCCATTGATTGCCGTGCCGGTGTCACTGATTGGTACGTTCTTCTTCCTGAATGTATTCGGATTCTCCATCAACCTGCTGACGCTGTCGGCTTTGCTTCTGGCCATCGCCATCGTGGTGGATGATGCCATCGTGGTGGTAGAGGCCGTGCATGCGAAGTTGGACCAAGGGTACAAGTCGACGCTGACGGCCTCTATCGATGCCATGAACGAGATCTCGGGTGCCATCATCTCCATCACACTCGTGATGGCCTCGGTGTTTATCCCCGTGTCGTTCATCGGCGGTACATCTGGAACGTTCTACCGTGAGTTCGGTGTGACGATGGCTGTGTCTATCTTCATCTCGGCACTCAACGCCCTGACACTGTCGCCGGCTCTCTGTGCCATCTTCCTTAAACCGCACGACAAGGACGGGCATGAGGTGAAGATGTCGCGTATAGACCGTTTCCATGCTGCCTTTAATACGGCTTACGACAAGGTGCTGGGCAAATACAAGAACCGCGTGGAGAAACTGGTGCGCAAGCCGTTGGCCATCGGCATCGCCGTGATTATCGGTATTGCCGTGCTGGTGACGACGCTCCTCACCACCAAGACGGGTCTGGTGCCTTCGGAGGATACGGGTACGCTCTTCTGTACCATCTCCATGCCGCCAGCCACCTCCGTGGCCCGTACAAAGCAGGTGATCAGCGAGGTGGACAGCATCCTGGCTGCCGACCCCGCCATCCAGAGCCGTGAACAGATCCAGGGTTATAACTTCATTGCCGGTTCGGGCTCCGACCAGGCTACGTTCATCCTGAAACTGAAACCGTTCTCTGAGCGTCAGCATGGCTTCTTCTGGAAACTCAGCGGACTGTGGCAGGGCGACGGTATCTACCGTTTCTTCCTCGATCCGTCGGAAGCCACGGGTGTCATCGCACAGATATTCATCAAGACGGCTCATATCAAGGATGCTTCCATCCTGGCCTTCCAGCCGCCAATGATCCCGGGCTTCTCTGCCAACAGTGGTGTGTCGATCGTGATGCAGGACCGTACGGGTGGTAGTCTGGAGAAATTCTTCGGCATCGTGAAGGATTATATCGCCGAACTGAACAAACTGCCGGAGTTCCAGATGGCACAGACATCGTATAACCCCAGTTATCCGCAGTATATGATCCATGTGGATGTGGCGAAGTGTAAGCAGAGCGGTATCTCGCCCTCGACCATCCTCACCACACTGCAGGGCTACTACGGCGGTCTCTATGCCTCAAACTTCAATGCCTACGGTAAACTCTACCGTGTGATGATCCAGGCCTCGCCTGATACCCGTATGACGGTGGAGTCGCTTAATAATATATATGTACGTACGCCTGCGGGAATGGCGCCCATTCAGGAGTTCTGTCGTCTGGAGCGTGTCTACGGTCCGTCGAACATCAACCGCTTCAACCTGTTTACGTCTATCAATGTGACGGCGACGGTGGCTGACGGCTATTCTACCGGTGAGGCTATCAAGGCTGCCGAGAAGGTGGCTGCCGACATGCTGCCTGCCGGATATTCCTACGAGTATCAGGGTCTGACGCGTGAGGAGGCCAAGGCATCGAACACCACTGGCATCATCTTCCTGTTGTGCGTCGTCTTCATCTACCTCATCCTGTCGGCACAGTATGAGTCGTACATCCTGCCGTTGTGCGTCATCCTCTCCGTGCCCTTCGGACTGGCTGGCTGTTTCCTCTTCACGATGATCTTCGGTCATGCCAACGATATATACATGCAGATCTCACTGATCATGCTGATCGGACTGTTGGCGAAGAACGCTATCCTGATCGTGCAGTTCGCCCTGGAGCGCCGTGAGACGGGTATGGCCATCTCGTGGTCGGCTGTCTTAGGTGCCGCTGCTCGTCTGCGTCCTATCCTGATGACCTCACTGGCGATGGTCGTCGGTCTGCTGCCGATGATGTTCGCATCGGGTGTCGGCAAGAACGGTAACCAGACGCTGGGTGCTGCTGCCGTAGGTGGTATGCTCATCGGTACGCTATTGCAGATCTTCGTGGTGCCGACGCTCTTCGTCATCTTCCAGTCATTGCAGGAGAAGTTCCGTCCGATGAAGTTCGAGGATGAGGAGAATCCGGAGGTGGCTGCCGAACTGGCTCAATATGCACATTCTAAACCACAAGACTATGAACTGGAGAAATAATATGAAGAAAGTAATGGTATATCTGTCCGCAGCCCTGCTGCTGTCGAGTTGCGGACTCTATAATAAGTACGAGCGTCCGGAGGTGAAGGCCGACGGTATCGTGCGCGACCCCGTGTCGCTTACCGATACGCTCGCTGTCAGCGATACCACGTCGTTCGGCAACATGCCGTGGCGCAGTGTCTTCACCGACCCGCAGTTGCAGGCGCTCATCCAGCAGGGACTCGACAATAATCCCGACCTGTTGAATGCCGCCCTCAACGTGGATATGATCAATCAGGCACTGAAGGTTGCTAAACTCGCCTTCCTGCCCTCAGTGGCACTCTCGCCGCAAGGCACCCTGTCGTCGTTCGACGGGGCTACCCCCACGAAGGCCTACTCACTGCCCGTCAGTGCATCGTGGAATGTCGACCTCTTCGGCAACCTGCTCAGCGTGAAGCGCTCGGCACAGATGCAACTCATCGCCACCAAGGACTATCAGACGGTGGTGAAGACCAATGTCATCTCTGCCATCGCCAACCTCTATTACACGCTGCTGATGCTCGACCGACAGGTGGAGATCAGCACCAACATGGAGCAACTCACGAAGGAGACGTGGGAGAAGATGCAGTTCATGCATGAGAACCGTATCGGCTATCGTTCTACCGCTGTGCAGAGTGCTGAGGCTGCCTACTATCAGGTGCAGGCACAGAAGGTGGACTTGCTGCGTCAGATCCGTGAGATGGAGAACTCCCTCTCGCTGTTGCTCGGACAACCCGGACAGACCATCCAGCGTGGTACGTTTGCCGGTCAGAGTCTGCCAACGGAACTCTCTGCCGGTGTGGGTATCCAGATGCTTAACAACCGTGCCGACGTGCATTCATACGAGATGGCACTCGCCCAGTGCTTCTACGATGTGGAAACGGCCCGTAGCCGTTTCTATCCGAGTATCACCGTGACGGGAACAGCCGCCTTTACGAATAACAATGGCTTGGTGAATCCCGGTAAGATGCTCCTTTCGGCAGTGGGTAGTCTGGTGCAGCCCATCTTCCAGCACGGACAGATCGTGGCTGGTCTGAAAGTGGCGCAGGACAAATATGAGCAAGCCTTCAACAACTGGCAGAACGCCATCTACAAGGCCGGCAACGAGGTGTCGAATGCCCTTGTGTCGTACAACTCCTATGCTGAGAAGGCTGAACTCGATGCCAAGCGCGTGGCTGTGCTGACGCAGAACGTGGAGGACACGAGGAAGTTGATGGAGTCATCCAGCAACACCACCTACCTCGAGGTCATCTCCGCACAGTCGAACCTCCTCAATGCCCAGATCTCGCAGGTGCAGGATCAGTTCTATAAGATGCAGTCAGTAGTTAACTTGTACCAGGCTTTAGGCGGAGGTGCAAAATAAAACGGATGAATTATGGCAAGTGAAATAAGTTCCAAAGCCGAGATCAGCCCAAAGGCGAAGATCGGCAACAACTGTAAGATATTCCCCTTCGTATATATCGAGGACGATGTGGAGATCGGTGACAACTGTATCATCTTCCCCTTCGTCAGCATCTGCGACGGCTCGCGCATCGGAAAGAGCAACAAGATCCACCAGGGCTCTGTCATTGCCGCCCTGCCACAGGACTTCAACTTCCGTGGTGAGAAGTCGTATGTACAGATTGGCGACAACAATGTCATCCGCGAGAATGTGGTCATCAACCGTGGTACCCATCGCGATGGCGTGACGAAGATCGGTAACAACAACTTCCTCTTGGAAGGCGTGCATATCAGTCACGACACGGTGGTGGGCGACCACTGCGTGTTTGGCTATGGTGTGAAGGTTGCGGGCGACTGCGAGATCCACAATGGTGTCATCTTTTCCAGCTCGGCCATCCAGAACGCCAACACCCGTGTGGGACGCCTGGCAATGATTCAGGCCGGCACCTCGTTCTCACAGGACATCCCACCCTTCGTCATTGCCGGCGGTAAACCCCTCGAATACGGTGGGCCTAACAACACGATGATGCACGAGGCAGGTATCGACGAGAAGGTGCAGAAGCACATCGCCAATGCCTACCGTCTGCTGTTCCATGGAAAGACGAGTGTGTTTGATGTCGTCAACCAGATCAAGGAACAGGTGCCCGACGGTCCCGAGATACAGACCATCATCCAGTTCCTCGAGAAGTCACGAGGGATTATGTGTAAATAATGTGAAGTTATCAGATAGATTTTCACCATTCCATACACTTTACGCCAGACTCACTTTTTGGGTGATGCTCACGGTGATAGTTGTATTCATCATTATCACGCTGATTGTCACCTATCTCAGTTCAACAGCGATGTTTGCAGAGTCGACAGAGAATGCGCAAAGCCGAATGGAGATTGCCAATCAGCATATCAACAGTGTGCTGGGGGCTGTGGAAGTGGCTGTGGAGAACACGGCTCCTGACGTGGAGTCAACACTCTCCAATCCTGATGGCATGTATGGCATCGTTCTCAGTCTGTTGGAGTCTAATCCGAATATCATCGGCTCCACCGTGGCCTTTGAACCCTATTATTATCCCTCGAAGGGAGAACAATTCTCGCCATACGCCTATCGTGACGTGAATGGAGAGATACGGACGAAGCAGTTGGGTACCGACGACTATAAGTATCATTATATGGACTGGTATCGGACGCCCAAGTATCAGAATAAGAACTGCTGGAGCGAACCCTATTATGATTATGGTGGAGGTGAGCAGATGATGACCACCTTCTCGCATCCCCTCTATGATGCCAATGGCAAGATGTATGGCATCTTGACGGCTGACGTGTCGTTGGACTGGCTGACAGACCTTTTGAAGAAAAGCGACATTGACTTCAATCGGAAGGTCTTGGGCTTTAATCTGAGCGACGATGAAGAGGCGTCGGAAGAAGTGGTAGTCGACAGTGCATTCCTATATAATCATGCATATACTTTTATAATAGGCAAAGGCGGAACCTATATCGCTCATCCGCTGCGCGAACGTATCCTGAATGATAGTTACTTCACTTACTCCGCGAAATCGAACGACAGCAATGACAGACAGATCGGCTATGAAATGGCCAATGGCAAGGCGGGCATGAAATACATCTACCGCGATGGTACGAAGTTTATTATCCACTATGCGCCGATAGAACGCACAGGCTGGTCGATGGCTACCGTCATCCCTTATAAGTTGATTATCTACCGTTCGATGCGCTCTGCCATCATCATCATGGTTGTCATGTTCCTGGGACTGATCGTTCTGTTTGCTGTCTGCCGTCGCATCCTGAGACGTGTCACAAAGCCTCTGACGCTCTTTGCTAAATCTGCCGACAGTATAGCCCAGGGCAACCTGAATGCCTCTTTGCCTCAGATTCGTTCGAACGACGAGATGAGGCATCTCCACGATTCGTTTGCCATGATGCAGACATCCCTTACGGAGCAGATGGAAGAACTGAAGCGCGTCAATGAGCAGAAGGGTCGTATCGAGGGAGAATTAAAGGTGGCCAGTGATATTCAGATGTCGATGATTCCGAAGCATTATCCGCCTTATCCGGAACGTAACGACATTGATATCTATGGATGCCTGACACCTGCCAAGGAGGTGGGTGGAGACCTCTATGATTTCTATATCCGCGACGACAAATTGTTCTTCTGTGTCGGTGATGTCTCTGGCAAGGGTGTTCCTGCCTCATTGGTGATGGCTGTTTCGAGGACCCTGTTCCGTATCGTCTCTATGCATGTTGACGAACCCAATCGCATTATGAGCCAAATGAACGAGGCCCTGGCTAATCATAACGACTCAAATATGTTTGTTACCTTCTTTACTGGGACGTTCGACCTGAAAACCGGTCGTCTCACGTATTGCAATGGCGGTCATGATGCGCCTCTGCTGCTGAACGTCAGGGAAAAGCGTGTTGAGTTGTTGCCTTGTTCTTCTAACCTTCCTCTCGGCACCATGTCAGGATGGGAGTTTGAAGCGCAGGAAACGGTGATTGCCCCAGGCACCCTCATCTTCCTGTATACCGACGGACTGACAGAGGCAGAAGAGAAGGATCATCAGTTGTTTGGCGAGTCACGCATCTTCAAGGTGGCTGAGCAGATGCTTGGCGAGCAGGATGTTTCACCAGCCCAACTGATTGAGCAGATGACCAATGCTGTCCATCACTTTGTGGGCGATGCCGAGCAGAGCGACGATCTTACGATGCTCGCCATCAAGTGGAACAATCAGTAGGAGGCGGTGCAGGGGATGCCTGCAGCGATGACTCTGTCGCGGATGGCATCGAGTTGTTCGTGAGTGGCCTTGAGTAGACCTTGGGTGGGGGTCTCGCGTTCGATGGTGTAGATCATCACCTGTTGGGGTTTGATGACCTTTACTGCTTCTAACCAGGGAGCGACATATTCCTCGCCTGTGTTATCTACATCGGTGCCGCGCATAAACATGGTCTGGATGATGAGATGGCCATTGAATGCCTTCATGCCTTCGATGATCCTGTTTACATCGTAGGCTCCGTTGGGACGGTCCACCTTATTTATATATATAGGGTCGACGGTGTCGAGTTTCAAGATATTGTTGTCCACCCGCATCAGGGCATCGTGTACGGTCTGGCGGTGGATCATCGTGGCATTGCTCAGCACGGATACCTTCGCCCTTGGACAATACTGGTTGCGCAGGCGAATGGTATCGTCGATGATCTCCGCAAAATGAGGATGACAGGTAGGCTCGCCATTGCCCGCAAAAGTCAGTACATCAGGTAGTTGACCGTCGGCAACCATCTGACGGAGTTTCTCTTCGAGTTTGGTGGCAACCTCCTCCCGTGTAGGCATCGGCAGGGTGGGGCGGTGGTCTTCGTTGAAGCCACACTCGCAGTAGATGCAGTTGAAGGAGCACACCTTGCCATCGGCAGGCAGCAGGTTGATGCCCAATGAAATGCCCAGACGACGGCTGTGTACGGGGCCGAAGATGGGTGATGGATAGATAATTGTACTCATAATCGGCTGCAAAGGTACAAAAAAAATGAGAAATGAGAAATGAGAAATTGGAAATTATGATATGATTGTTCGCAAAAAGGTGAAAATTTACATTATTTTAATCATTGTTTAGCAAGGTAATCACAATTTCTAAT